>JBAYQF010000018.1:0-12540 GCA_041677325.1 Methanoculleus sp. | reverse complement strand
TCAATCGCTGTCTCGTCCCCGCGCAGGTCCTGCGCGACCCCGCGGTCGATCAGCATCACCTGGTCGAACGCATCGTCCCGCTCCTGGAGCACGCCGACCAGGGTGAACTGCACCTCTTCATCGACCGGCATACCGTCATCATCGTAGCGCCGGACCAGGATCGGGATGGTATCGCCGAACCGGACCCCCTCGTAGCGCTGGAGCGTCTCGGCGACGTCGTGCCCGAGCACCGCCTGCCGGGAGCCTGGCTCAAGGTTCTCCCCCCTCAGGAATTTTGGCTGGATCACGCCTTCGATTCCCCCCGGATCGATCCCCACGACCTCGAGGTAGGTCTGCCGTTTTGTGGTGTATGCCTCCCTGACCACCGCCGAAGATGCTTCCACATGAGAAATTGCGCCGAGTTCGTCGATCTTTGCCGGTGTGATGAACTGGATCGCGCCTTCGCGTATATCTGCGGTCGCCTCGATGAGCGTGAGGTCGGACTGATCCTTGATCGCCTCCACCGCCTGGTAGCGGACGCCTTCGCCGAGGGCGACGGTCCCGACGACGGCCGCAACCCCGATCGCTATGCCGAGGGCGGTGAGGAAGACGCGCGTCCGTTTCCGGGCGACCTGGTGGGCCGAGACCTTCAGGTAATCGATCAACTTCCCGAGGATCATGTGACCACGCTCCCGTCGAGGAGTTCAATGGTGCGGTCGGTTCGCTTCCCGAGTTCGCGCTCATGGGTGACGATCAGAAATGTCGTCTCCCGCTCCTGGTTCACCTGCCGCATCAGGCTGAAGATCTCGTCGCGCGTCTTTGAGTCCAGGTTTCCTGTCGGTTCATCGGCCAGGATGATGAGGGGGTCTCCGACGAGAGCGCGGGCGATCGCCACCCGTTGCTGCTCGCCGCCGCTCATCTCCCGGGGGTAGTGGTGCGCCCGATCTCCGAGGCCGACGAGCAAGAGAAGGTCGGCTGCCCGCTCTCTCCTCGTGGTCCTGTCGTGATAATTGAAGAGGAGGGGGTACTCCACGTTCTCCTGCGCCGTCAGCGCCGGGATGAGGTTGAAGCTCTGGAAGATAAAACCGATAGACTCTCTTCGGAGAGTGATGAGCGACTTCCGGTCGCTGAAATCGATGTTTTTATCGTTGATCCGGACTTCCCCCGACGTCGGAGCGTCGAGGCCGCCGAGGATGTTCAGGAGCGTGCTCTTTCCGCTGCCGCTCCTCCCGAGAAGTGCGATGAACTCCCCCTTATCGATGGTCAGGTTTACGTCCGCAAGGGCGATCACCCGGTCGTTGTACGCCTTGTTCAGGTGTTTTGTCTCGATGATGGTCTCCATACTCTCACCTCTTTTCAGCCCGAAGAACGGCGTTCGTCAGCATCAGGTAGTCTTTTTCGTCCTGGACCAGCGCAAAATTCCCATCAGACCGCAAGTAGGGCAGCACGTCCCGCCGGTCGATCCCGATCTGCACCAGCTCATCGGAGTCAAAGACGTTCACCCACTCCTTCCCGCTCGATCCCGGGAAGAGCGCCGAGAGGATTGTTTCAAAGAACGAGGGCATGCTGCTTGTCCCCTCGCGGTTGACAAAGAGCCGGTTAATCACGGGGATCTTCTCCCGCGTATAGCCGCCCGAAGGGGCGACGAGGAAGAGTTCGGCCGATTTAAGGCCGGACCGGTCGATCGTCCCGGGAAAATCGATCCTGCTCGACGCCATGGCGGGGGTGATCCCGTGGCTGCTGTAGAGGAGGTCAGCCCCCTCGCTCACCCAGATGATCGCCTCCGGCGATCCGGGGCTCTCATAGACGGTGAGCAGGCCGATCCCCTGGACGACAAAAGTCCTGTTATCGGTGGCGTTGTTCTTGAGGACGACCATAAAGGAGTTCTCCCCGGGGTTGAGATCCGCGGTCGTGAAGATGTTCATCCCCGAGAAGAAGTCGTTCTGGCTGACAAACCCCTTGGAATCCGTGTAACGGCCGGTTTCCGTGAGCTGCTCGCCCGTATCCGTGCGGGTGAGCGAGATCACCGGATAGATCGCGTTCTGGTCGAGTTTGCTCCAGGCCCAGTAGATGTAGAGGCGCTGGTAGCGGACGGTTGTATCCGCCGGAAGTTCGAGTTCAAATGTAACCGTATACTCTCCCCCCGGACCGATTGCACCGCTGTAGGTGCTGTTTCCCACGGTATAGACGTAATTGCCCCGGAGCTCGTCGTGAAACACGGTCGAGAGCGGTTTGTCCCCGGCATAGGTGGCTGCCGCGGGCGCTGCCAGGAGGAGCAGGAGGATCAGCCCGGTTGCGATCCTACGGGAAGACATATTCGCCCTCAGCTGCGTTGTTTGCCCGGTTTGAGTCTTTGATCGCGCCCACTTCATCCACGACAGCCTTGATCCGGTGCTTCCCGGGCGTCGTGTACAGCGGAAGATCGATGGTGACCGTTGCCCCGGCGCTGACTCCGTCGACATGCTTGACCGCCGCCTTCTCACCATCCAGGTAGATGGTAAGGTCGAAGGCGCCGACATCGCTCCCGCCGCCGTTCTTGATCATGACCGGGATCGTGTAGTCCAGATAGCCTGCAGCTGCCGCGAGCGGGCATGCAGCGACGATGACCATTCCTACAAGCAGGAGAACCGCCGTCTTCCCGCCGGGCGGACGCTTCGCAAGGAAAGCCGCGAGAGCGAGCCCTGCAACCAGGGCAAAGAGTGGGGTGGGCGCCTGTTGTGTCGGCGCGGCCTGAGCCGCAGTCGCAAGCCTGCCCCGGACCGGCGCCCCGATCGCGACGGAGAGGTCGGGGACCGTGCCGACCGTCAGCTGCATCGACGCCTCGTTGTCCGTCGGATCGGAGTCGCCACCGGCATCGACCCGGACCGTAATGGTATGCCGGCCTTCGGCAAGGATGACGCCGGTCTCGACCTGCTGAACGCCGGGCCTCGCCGGTTCGACCTCTACCGTTTTGACGACACTCCCGTCGACCGAGAAGGTCGCCCCGATCTTCCCATCAGGCCGTACGCCGTAGTTCCTCACCGTCGCCCGGATCGTCGCTTCCTCACCCGCATAGGCCCCCGTCGCCACGGGTGTGTCGACAGAGAAGTCCGGTGCTGGAGACACGCCGGACCGTTGCACCGTGAGGATCGCGGAGACCGGGTGAATATAGTCCTCGCCTTCGGGCTTTGACCCGGTGGTGCTGATCTCGCCGTCGCCGTCGAGATCCCTTCCGCGCTCGAAGACGACGTGGTTGGTCTCTTTCAGGAGGCGGCCAACGTCGAACGTCTCGACATCGACATACCGGGCTTCCTGCCCGGCACCACCAGTTGCGTCGCCGATGCGCTCGTTGCCGATATCCCGCGCCCCCTCCGGGTACAGCGAGAGGTCCGTTACCGGGACACCCAGGTCCTCGCCGTTGAAGAGGACGTAGTCCGGCTGCCCCTTCGTCGAAGCTATGAGAAGCACGGTCAGGTCGGCGGCGGTCCCTTCCGCCGTGCCTGCCTTCTCAAAGACGATCTCGCACGTGTCGTGGCACGAGGGATTCGTGCCGGACCATCCTTCACCGTGGAGGTTCTCGTTCCCCTCGGCTATCCAGTACTGGGTAAGCGGTTTTTTGGCATCCTCGACGACGGCCACGACGAATATGCAGTAGGCACGCCCGTCGATCCGGCTCTCGGGCTGGCCCCTGCTGGTTGCGAGGGAGATGGTGTTCTTGCCGCCCCGGAGCTGGTCGGTGCAGTCGTGCGCGACCCAATAGACACCATATCCTGAGACATAGGTCTCAGGGTGCCGGTCGTCTTTTCCGAAGAGGTCCCGGCGGACGGGAACGCCGTTGTTGACGCTGAGTTCCTCCCACCCGGTGTAGCGTTCGGTGCCGCCCCAGACGCCCGTGTAGACACGCGCCCATACTGGCTTTGACGGGAGAGTGAAGGTGCACTCGACGGGAGGAGAGGTGAGCCCGTAGGTTCCGAAGGTGAGCACCTCCCCCCGTACCTCTCCCTGGGCCGCCGTCTCGAAGGGGATTCCTTCGAAGTCGTAGATCGCCGAGACCGGTGTTGTAATGAGGACAAAGGCAAGAAGTGCGTAAAGATAGAGGTGGATATTAGCGAATAACTTCATACTGTTTGCAATATAGTAACACTCAATCTTAAATCTTATCGTCTTATTATGAGTTATCTGTCTTCGTTTATTCTTTTTCTTGGCCGTACAGGAAGCCCTCTCGTGCATACGTCCCGGTCCTCCGGCGCGGTATTCCAGACCTGCCACCGTCCCTGGATCCTCATTTGGGAGAAATATTTCCCGGGGATCTCAAACCGGACACCTTAACACGGCACCTCCTCCCGGCACGCTCACAAAGCCTGATGATAATCTTCACCGGTTGAGTTTGCGGTCGGAACGGCCTCATCGGCGGTTCCGGATAAATCCCATAAAGACTCATAAATATCGTCTATTTGTTACAAAAAAATCGCTTGAATAGATAATCTCATTTGAACAAGTATTACAAATAAAAACATATATAGCACAAAGCGGCAAATCTCTCCGCAATGGCACCCAAGAGAGCAGTACTCCTGTGCGTCCTGATCTTCCTGTTCACAGCCCCTGTTACAGCCGTGAGCGTCGAGCGGACCCTCACCTCCTCCGAAAACGACCTTGAAGTGACGCTCACGGTGACGGGCATCCCGATCGGGGGCATCGTCGAGACCATCCCCGACGGCTGCACGTGGGCGGGGACGGACCACCCTGACGACCAAACGAGGGTCTCCGGGCAGAACGTCGCCTTCGCCGTCATCGGTGAAGAGGCGATTCGCTACCGGGTGCAGGGCCCGTCGGAGGCCGGTGAGGAGATCGCCGGCACATGGGAGAACCTGCAGACCGGTGAGTCGGGCGTCGTGGGGTCGGATGGACCCAAAACTTCGGGAGAGGTCGCGCAGACGGCGACCCCGACCGCGCCTGGCTTTGAGTGGGCGGCCGCGCTCGCGGCGTTTGCCGTGGTGTTCGGGAGGCGGTGCAGACGATGACCCGTAAACTTCTCCTGCTCGCCTGCTGCATCTTTCTCCTCGCCGGATCGGCGGCGGCGGAGGCGGTCCCGTGCGACCGCGACGGCAGCGGCACGCTGACGGCGTCCGAGCTCGCGGCCGCGATCCTCGACTCGCTGGACGCCCGGTTCATGGGAGGAACGGTCCAGGCCCCGTCGCCCGACGACCTCCGGGACGCCGCGTTCGTCTATGAGTACTGGGATGGGAAGGCTCTCACGATCACCGATTCATCCGGGCGGACGACGACACTCACCCGCCCGCTCAAAAGGATCGCTGTCTTCAACAGCGACACCGTTGAGATGATGCGGTCGATCGGCGTGGAGCCCGACCGGGTCGTAGGCGTGAGTAAGTACACCCTCGACGATCCAACCTATTTCCCTGAGTACCGTGGAAAGGCTAACCTTGGATCGGTCTGGTCCCCCGACTACGAGCAGGCGGCCGCGGTCCGCCCTGACGCGGTCTTCCTCTACGCCACCATCTCGCAGTCGTCCTGCGACGATATCGAGAAGACGCTTGCATCCATCGACCCGTCCATCCGGTTCTTCCGGTTCGACAGTTACCGGCCGGCGGCCTATGCCGTCGAAGTGCGGACGATGGGGCTCCTCCTCGGAAAGGCGGAGGGAGCCGAACGATTCCTTGCGTTCCACGGGAGCGTGATGGATACTGTGGCCGAACGCATAGCCTCGATACCGACCGATGATCGTGTGCCGGTCTACCTGGAGAGCTGGAACGATTACAAGAGTGCCGGAAAGGGATCGGGCTACGACGAGAAGATCGAACTCGCCGGCGGCAGGAACATCTTTTCCGATACCACGATCGAATACCCGACGGTCGACCCCGAGGCGGTCATCAGCAGGAACCCTGATGTCATAGTCAAGATTGTGGGCGCCGGCGAACTGGTCTTCGGCGGCTACGGTGACGACGACTCCTCGTCTTTCAAAGCGGTCCATCGTGCGATCGAGAGCCGGCCGGTCTGGGACCAGATCGGTGCGGTCAGGGGCGGGAGGGTGCACATCATCCATTCTGACGCCATCGGAGGGCCTGAATACTTCATCGGCGTTGCATACATGGCAACGTGGTTCTACCCGGATCTCTTCCCCGATCTCGACCCCCGCGCCGTCCACCAGCAGTACCTGAGCGAGTTCCAGCGGCTTGACTATGACCTCGACGAACACGGGATGTTTGTCTACCCATATGATGGCTGATACCGGCATGCAGGAGTATGCCCGGCTCACTGAGAAGCGGGTGCTCTTCATATCCGCCCTCGTCCTGATCCTCATAGCGCTCGTCGGGGTCGCCGTGACCCTCGGATCGGCAAACCTCCCGGTCGCCGACTCCTACCTCGCCATCCTCGCCGGGCTCTTCCCCGGGGCGGTCGACCTGCCGGACCGGATGATCGAGTCCAATGCCGTCGGAATCGTCTGGGGCTGGCGGCTGCACCGCGTGCTCTTCGCAATTGTAGGGGGGTTCGGGCTTGCGATCGCCGGCACGGTGATGCAGGGCGTCCTCCGAAACCCACTTGCCAGCCCTTTCACACTCGGAATCGCCTCCGCTGCTTCGTGCGGTGCATCAATCGCCATCGTCCTCGGGGCCGGTTTTCTCTCAGGCTACCTCGTCATAGGAAACGCCTTTCTCTTCGCCATGCTCGCTGCAGGCGCCATCTACGGCATGGCCCGCCTGAAGGGCATGGGAGGCGAGACGATGATCCTTGCCGGCATCGCGCTCATGTACCTCTTCTCGGCCATCACCTCACTCCTCCAGTATCTGGGGACATCAGAGAAGGTGCAGGAGGTTGTCTTCTGGATGTTCGGGTCCCTGGACAAGTCATCCTGGCCGAAATTGACGATCGTGACGGTCGTCGTCGCTGCCGTCGTTCCCCCCCTCCTCTGGCGTGCGTGGGACCTCAACGCGCTCGCCGAAGGTGACGAGGTAGCCAAAAGCCGCGGTGTGCCGGTGGAGCGGTCCATGGCCGGGTTCATGCTCGCCGCATCCCTCGTCACGGCGGTGATCATCTGCTTCACCGGCACCATCGGGTTCATCGGCCTGGTTGCGCCCCACATCACCCGGATGGCAATCGGCGCCGATTACCGCACCCTCATACCCGCGTCCGGTCTCGTGGGCGCCGTCCTCCTCCTCGGCGCCGACTGCCTCGCGCGCATGGTAGTCCCCGGGACGATCCTCCCGGTCGGGATCATGACGGCGTTCCTCGGCATCCCATTCTTCCTCTACCTCTTCATGCGCAGGAGGGACGCCTGATGGCGCCTTTGCTCTGCGCACGCGGACTTTCGTTCTCCTACCGCGATCGGCAGGTGCTTGCGGACGTCTCGTTCTCCCTTGAGAGGGGGGAGATCCTCGGCCTCATTGGGCCGAATGGGTCCGGCAAGACGACGCTGCTCCGGTGCCTGGACCGGATCCTCGACCCGGAAGGAGATCTCCGTATTAACGGGTGCGACCTCTCCTCGGTGAGCCGGACGGAGATTGCACGGACTATCGCTTATGTTCCCCAGAGCAGCGGCGTACCGGGTTCTGCAACGGTTTTTGAGACCGTCCTGATGGGCAGGCGGCCACACCTGCGCTGGAGTGTCTCCGAGGAGGACAAACGGAAGGTCTCGAAGGCGCTCTCCCTCCTCGGCATCAGCAATTTTGCATCCCGCAGGGTCGACCGCCTCTCGGGGGGTGAGCGGCAACGGGTGCTGATCGCAAGGGCGTTTGCACAGGACGCGCGGGTCCTTCTCCTCGACGAACCGACGAGCGCTCTAGATATGCGCAACCAGATCGAGGTGATGGCTCTCCTCGCCCGGCTTGTGGAAGAACACGGGATTGCGGTGATTGCGGCGATTCATGACCTGAACCTTGCCGCCCGCTATTGTCACAAGATCATGATGCTGAAAGAGGGGCGGGTGATCGGAGAGGGGGCGCCGTCGTCTCTCCTGACCGGGGAGATGATGCGTACCGTCTACGGGATCGAGGCGACCGTAAAAGACGAGATGGGGGTTCCGTACGTGGTCCCCCTCCGCCCGTCGGACGACGGGGATACGATGGAGATACCATGAAGATAACGATAGTGGCCTGGGGCAGCGAACTGCTGCAATTTTCTGGTGCGGCGCGGGAGGCCGGGGTCGACCTTGCCGCGTGGCAGGTGCATGAACTGGTAGATGACACGGAGAAGCGAGAGCGGTGCATCGCATCGTTGCATGAGTCCAATCTCATTCTGATCCATCCGTCGCAGGACCCGGTCTGGGACGAGATCCTGGGCAATCTCCCGGAAAATGTTCCGGTGATAGCATTCGGCTACACTGACACCTCCTGGTCGGCCTCGACCGTCCCGCTCACCGTCGTCTCCACGGTGAGCACCTACTTCCTCTACGGCGGGCCCGAGAACATCAAGAACCTGATCCGCTACGTCCAGGCCGAAGTAACCGGGATGGACGTCGCCTACGACCCCCCGCAGGAGACCCGCTGGGAGGGGATCTACCACCCGGACGCCGGGTATGTCTTCGACGACCCCGACGACTATCTGGCCTGGTACTCGTCCCGGTACCCCCTCCGCGTCGGGCTCCTCTTCTCCCGAACACACTGGGCGAATGGGGATCTGGCCGTCGAAAACGCCCTGATCCGGGAGTTTGAGAAGCACTACGACATCCTCCCCGTCTTCTGCTTCGGGATCGCGGACGAGGCTATCGGGGCACGGTCCGACCGGGAGGTGCTTGCGACCTTCTTTGCGGGCCGGATCGACGCGCTTGTCGATGCAAGAACGTTCACACCGCCCCGCGACGCCGATGCCCTCGTCGAGGTGCTTGAAGAGTTCGGCATGCCGGTGCTCCGCCCCCTGATCCTCTACCACAAGACCGAAGCGGAGTGCAGGACTGACCTGGACGGGATGCGCGGGAGCGACGTCTCCTGGTACGTCGCGATGCCCGAGTTCTTCGGCGCGATCGAGATGGTGCCGATCGGTGCGGCAGAGACCCGCGGCCAGGAGGAGGCCGGTGAGCGGCACGTCCCCATCGACGAACGGGTGGAGAAGTTCGTGGGGCGGGCGAGGCGGTGGATCGACCTTGCTGCAAAACCCGCCGCGGAGAGGCGGGTGGTCTTTATCCTCCACAACAAGCCTTGTTCTTCGGTCGAGGCGTCGGTCGGTGCCGGGGCACACCTCGATACACTGGAGAGTGTCGTGAAGATCCTCAAAGCGATGCACGCCCGGGGGTATGCGGTCGAGTACCCGGAGAGCGGAAAAGATCTGATCGAGACCATCATGGAGAGAAAAGCAATCAGCGATTTTCGCTGGACATCGGTCGCGGAGATCGTCCGAAAAGGCGGCGCCCTTGCGCTGGTGGAGCCGGAGGATTACGCCGCCTGGTTCGAGACCCTTCCCCCCGGTGTCCGGGCCCGTGTCTGCGAGGCGTGGGGCCGACCGCCGGGCGAGGAGATGGACGGTGTCCCGCCGGCGATGGTCCACGAGGGGAGGATCGTCATCACCGGGGTGCGCTACGGAAACGCCCTCGTCTGCGTCCAGCCCAAACGCGGGTGCGCCGGTCCGCGGTGCGACGGCCAGGTCTGTCGGATCCTCCACGACCCGGGCGTTCCGCCGCCGCACCAGTATCTCGCGACCTACCGCTACATCGAAGAGACGTTCGGCGCGGACGTGATCGTCCACGTCGGCACGCACGGAAACTTCGAATTCCTCCCGGGAAAGTCTGTTGCTCTTTCTGATGCCTGCTTCCCCGACATCGCCGTCGGGACCGTCCCCCACCTCTACATCTACAACGCCGATAACCCCCCGGAGGGGACGATCGCCAAGCGGCGGAGTTACGCGGTCCTGGTTGACCATATGCAGACGGTGATGACCTCTAGCGACCTCTATGCAGGCTTAAAGGACCTCGAAGATCAGATCGCGGACTACAACCGGGCAAAAGGCGTCGACCGGGCGCGGGCGCACGCACTCGAACACACGATCGCCGACCTCCTCGAAGAGACCGGCATCGGCGACGAGATCGGGCTCCGCGCCCTCCAGGAGTGTGGGGCTCCCTTCGAAGAGGTGGTCGCCGCCGCCCATACCGCCGTCACCCGGATCGCCGAGACCCGGATACCCGACGGGATGCACATCTTCGGGGAGGCGCCGGAGAGCGAACGCCGGGTGGAGTTCATTCATGCGGTCATGCGCTACGATGGGGAACTGCGATCCGCGGTGCTCCGTATGATGGGGCACGACGTTCTTACCCCGGACGGTGCGCTGCTGCAGGACACCGAGGCCACGGCAAAGCGGTTGATCGCCGCGTTCCTCGCAGGCGATCCCCCGGGCGGCCTCCCGCACCCCGACCCGGAGGTGCTCGAGAAGATCCGGGCCGGCGTCCTCGATCTTGCGGCGCGGATGGACGGCTCCGACGAGATCGGGAGCCTGCTCTCGGGCTTTGCCGGGGGCTACATCCCGCCGGGCCCTTCAGGCCTCATCACCCGGGGCAAGCCCGAGGTGCTCCCCACCGGGCGGAACTTCTACTCGCTCGACCCCTTCCGGGCACCCACCCGCGCCGCATGGCGGATAGGGACGCGGCTTGCGGAGAGCGTCATCCAGAAATACGCCAACGAGCACGGGCGAATCCCGGAGAATGTCGGCATGTACTGGATGGCGTCCGACATCATGTGGGCCGACGGCGAGCAGTTCGCCCAGATCTTCTCCCTCATCGGGGTCGAGCCAGTCTGGACGGACGGCAGGGTCAGGTCATACCGCATACTCCCGCTCGAAGAACTCGGCCGCCCGAGGATCGACGTCACCGTCAGGATGAGCGGGATCCTCCGGGACTGCTTCTACACCTGCATCGAGCTCCTGGACGACGCCATCCGGGAGATCGCAGATCTGGATGAGCCTCCCGAGATGAACTTCGTGCGGAAGCACGCCCTTGCGGGGAGCGGAACAGCCCGGATCTTCGGGAGCCGGCCGGGCACCTACGGCAACGGCGTCAGTCTGGCAGTCTATGCCTCGGCCTGGAAGGAGGAAGAGGACCTTGCGGATGTCTTTGTCGGGTGGAACGGCTATGCCTATGGACGGGGTAACTTCGGCGACGAGTCCCCCGAGACCTTCTCCGCGCAGCTTGCCGCAGTCGACCTCACCTTCAACAAGACAGTGACCGACGAGTACGACCTTCTCGGGTGCTGCTGCTACTTCGGGGTGCACGGCGGGCTGACCGGAGCGGTGCGGGCGCTCTCGAAGCATGAGGTGCCCGCTTACTACGGCGATACGCGCGACCAGGGCCGCGTCGAGATCCGGACACTTGCCGAGGAGGTGCGGCGGGTCGTCAGGGCGAAGCTCCTCAACCCGAAATGGATCGAGGGGATGAAGCGACACGGCTACAAAGGTGCCGGGGATATCTCGCGGCAGGTGGGGACTGTCTACGGATGGGAAGCGACGACGCAGGAGGTGGACGACCGGATCTTCGATGACATCGCCCGCACGTTCGTTCTGGACGCCCGGATGCGGCAGTTCTTTGAGGACGAAAACCCCTGGGCGCTGGAGGAGATCGGGAGGCGGTTGCTTGAGGCGCATGGGCGCGGCCTCTGGGACGCCGACCCGGACGTCCTCGAGGGGCTGCGGGCAGCCTACCTGGAGATCGAGGGCTGGATCGAGGATGGGATGGACGATGCCGGCGGCGGCGTCCAGGGCGGCGCCGTCCGCGTGGTGACCATGGAGGCGCTACGGGAAGCACGGAAGAAGGAGTGAGCGACGTGAAGGCGATCCCCGCTACCCCATCGCGCTCCATCATGCGCCCCATCCCGTTTTCCCCTCATTCCTGCTTTTTCAGCCTGAGCAGACATGCCGTGAGGAACAGCGCACCCACTGCAGAAACTACCGCAAATCCCGGCGATGCGGGTACCTCTGGGTCTTCGAGCGGGATTACATGCAGGTTGTTTCCATCGCTCACGAGGATCGTCCTGCCGTCGGGAGACCACTGCTGCATCATATACGTCGGATTGTCAGGATCGAGGGGTGCGAGGCCGGAGCCGTCGCTCTCAATCACCCAGAGCTTCTGGTCTCTCGACTCCGACCGAAAGGCAATCCGGCCCCCGTCCGGCGACCAGACTGGGGATGTGTCCCAGTTTCCGGTCGTCAATTGTCCCGAGCCCGATCCGTCGCTCTTGATAACCCAGAGAGAGAACTCCGGCTGTCTTCCAGGTGGTGCCGCGACGACGTAGGCGATTCTATCCCCGTCCGGGGACCAGGAATACCACGATACATTCCCTTCGCTGAACGTCATCTGTCTCTTGCCCACACCATCGCTCTGCATGATCCAGATCTCGCTCTTCCCGGAGGTATCCGAGAGGTATGCGATCCTGCCCCCGTGCGGCTGCCACAGGGGTAGAAGCGCATCTCCATTGGTCGTCAGCTGCTTCTTGTTCCTGCCGTCTGCATCCATGATCCAGATGTCGGCATCTTTCCGGATATCCGAGAGGTTCACCGCAGGCGACCCGTTCGCGGCGGTGGTCACGAAGGCCTCCCATATCGCCGAATTGTCGAAGAGGCAGGTGGTATAGACGATCCGCTTCCCGTCGG
>JBAYQF010000017.1:0-12689 GCA_041677325.1 Methanoculleus sp. | reverse complement strand
CTTCTGCCATCACCGGGGCGGCTCCCGCGGCGATCGTTATGTTCGCACAGTCGTTGATCGTGACGCTGTTCGTGATGTGGTGGATGAGCGGCCGCTCCGACCGCACGGCGGAGAGGAGGCCGGCGGGGATCGCACCGTCCATGAGGCGCGTCGATGAGCCTTCTGTCGTATTGCCCGGCATGATCCTGTATATCTCTGCGTCGGTTGCATAAAGTCGGTTGCTTTTCGGGTCGAATTGCATGCCGGGATGGGAATTACTAAAGCGATCTGCACCCCACCCCTCAATCTGGAGAGGCAAGGATGGCGCTGAGTATCAATAAGACGGCGATGCCCGCCGTGCAGGAGATGATCGACCGACGGAATGAACTCGGGATAACTGTTATGGTGCAGGAGAACGGCACAACATGCATCGACTGCGGTGTGCACGTTCCCGGGAGCTACCGGGCGGGTGCGCTCTTTGTGGAGACCTGTCTTGCGGGGCTTGCGACGACGGCGATAACCATGGAGCGGGTGGGGGATGTGCCGGTCCCGTTCCTGCATCTCACCGTGAGCCGTCCCGCCCTCGCATGCCTTGGTTCGCAGAAGGCGGGCTGGGTGCTCAGGGCGGGGGATTACTCTGCGATGGCCTCGGGCCCGGCACGGGCACTTGCGATGAAGCCGAAGGAGACTTACTGGCGGATCGACTATCTTGACACGTCGACGACCGGCATCCTCGCACTTGAGGCGGACACCCTCCCGGGTGTGGAGGTCACGGGTTTCATCGCTGAGAAGTGCGGCATCGATCCTGAGGATCTCACCGTCCTCGTCGCCCCGACCGCGAGCCTGGTCGGTTCGGTCCAGATCTCCGGTCGGGTCATCACGGCAACCCTCCACAAACTCGAGGAGAAGGGATACGACGTCCGCCGGATCAGCCACGCGGCAGGCCGGTCGCCGATAGCGCCCGTGAAGCGGACCGGCATCGAGGCTATGGGGGTGACCAACGACTGCAATGTATACTACGGCTCGGTCTCTCTCGTCGTGGAGGGCTACGATCCGGTCTTTGAGTCCCTTCCATCGCAGACATCCCCCGACTACGGGCGGCCGTTCGGCCGGGTGCTCAAAGATGCCGGCTACGACTTCCTCAAGATGGACTCACTGCTCGCGTTTTCGCCGGCCGAGGTCATGATCAACGATTCAAACAGCGGCCGGGTCCACCACTTCGGCAGCCCGAACGGCGACGTGCTGCTTGAGTCGTTCGGGGTCTCGTAGAGCAAAAAAGAGGTTTCGGGATCACTCAGGCGTGGTCTTCTCGCGGTAGCGCTCGAGCGCTTTCTCGACGTAGATGGTCATCTGCACGGCGCCGACGACACAGGCATCGGCGCACTTGCCGCACCCGATGCAGGTCTCCGGGTTCGTGATCCAGGCTTTGTCGATCTTCCGTCCCAGATCCACGAGCTCGATCGAGCCCGTCGGGCAGACCACGATGCAGTCGCCGCACCCCTCGCATGAGAAGGGGATGATCCAGGGGAACCGGTTGGGTAACTTCTTCCCGTCGCCGCTCATCAGACCTCAATCCCTTTTCCGCGGCACATCCTTCCACCGCTGCCGCTCCCATGCATTGAGTTCCTCAGGCACCATGCCGTCGAGCCTCTGCCCCGCTTCGTACCCGGGTTTCGTGCAGTAGAGTTCGGTCAGGCGGACAAGAAGCACCGCTGCCGTATCTATCCCCTTTTCCTCCTTTGCCCGCGCAGAGACCACCTCAAAGACCAGCCCTGAGCGGAGGAACTCTCCGGTTCCCTTGAACTGGTATGCAGCACGGATACCGCCCTGCCGCGAGACGCCGAACGCGACCCGGGGGTTTTTCGCAAGCACGGGCTCGATCACCTTTACTTCATCCTCTGCAAGCGCAAACGCCACTTCGCCGTCACCCTGCACCGCAGCGTAGCGGCCCAGCACCACGTATGGCACGCCTTCAGGCGTTGCGGCGCAGAGGTGGCAGCCCATCGCCTCGATCCAGGCTTTCATTCTCTCTGTAAGGTTTACTATCATCCCGATCACCTCTATAACACCCTCTCTCCCGTGTGCCCCGGCTCGATGGAGTAGGCCTCCTCGACATGCACGACCACGACCCCGCGCTGGACGGCTTTCGGGAAGACGATGTCCGGCGGCACCTCATCCGGCGGTTCGGCCTTGTTCCAGTTCCCCCACTCGTTCAGGATATCCGTCGCGTTTGCGCCGTACCAGTCGAAGTCGCGTGGGAATCCGTACTCTATATCCACGGCCTTGCCCCGGAAGACCCACCACCGTCCCTCATCGAGTGGGTGGCAGATCGTGACCGCGACGTTTGGATTTTCCTTGATGTTCGCCTTCGTCTTCAAAAGGAACATATCGGCGATAAGGATCTTGTCGTCCATGTGCGTGGCAACGAACCGCATCGCGGCGATGTTGGGGTTGCCGTCCCTGCTTGATGTGCAGAGGTAGATCAGGCTCCCTCCCTTGCCGGGAACCCGCAGAGCCTCTTTCATCTCCTTTGTAAACTTCACCATGCTTCTCACCTGTTCTTGAGTTACTTCACCGGATACCCGAATGCAGCGGTTCCGGCAGGACCGAGTTCCTCGCCCAGTGCACGTTTCACGAGCTGGGTGATATAGATCGGCTCGAGTCCCATCTTCCGGCAGGTCGCGCGCATCACGGAGATGCAGGCCGGGCAGATGAAGACGAGTTCTTTGGCACCGGCTTCGGCGGCATCGCCGATATTTTTACGCTGGATCTCGATCGCCCGATCGTGCTCGGTGTGAAAGATCCCGCACCCGCAACAGAGTCGTTCGTCTCCGGTATACGTCCGCTTCTCCTCGACGGATGTAGCGCCGATCATATCGAATATGTCTGCAAGCCAGTCCGACCAGATCTCATGATCCCCGCCTTTCGGCGCGTACCGGGTTGTGCAGCCGCCCTGCATTGCGATATCGATGCCGAGCGGGTTTGTGATCCGGTCGGGATGATCGCGCAGCCAGTTCCGGATGTACTCGAGGATGTGGGCCGGTCGGAACGGCACCTCGATCCCCTGCTGCATGGCAAGGGTTGTCGCCACGTTGTAGCAGGCGTCGTGGGTGAAGACGATCTCGTCGACCCCGAACTCTCTGGCGGCTTTCGCGAGATTCTCGATGAACTGCGGGAGGTGCTTCACCGGCCGGGACGCCCGGCCGAGGTGGGTCTCGGTGAACCCGCACGCATATGGCCCTCCGCCGATGATGGTTGCATCTTCAAACACCTGTCCTGTGAGGAACTCCGCCTGGGGCACCACCTCGTAGATCCCGCCGGTGGAGATGAGCGGGCCGCCCGGCTTCCCCTTCCGGATGACCACCGCCGGTTTCGTCAGCCAGTCGCTTGATGGTTTTGCGTCGGAGGGGATGCCGAGAGCGCCTGTCTCCTCCTGCCGTTGTGCGATGAGATCCCAGGGATTTGCGCCTGTGGGGCAGAAATCGTTGCAAGCAGCGCAGGTGATGCACTCCTTCAGGATCGGGTGGCGCTTCCCTCTGATCAGGGATCTCATGGCGGCCTTCGCACCCTCTTCTTCATACGATACGTATGGACAGCGAACGAGACATTCTCCCCCGCACCGGGAGAAGTCGCATTTCGATAGATCAAATGCCATTGTACATCCCTCGATCTACCCTGTGTAAATACCCTCACTTTAACATGGAGTTTCAGGCAAGACGAGATCTCCGGTCAGCTCCCGTTTTTCCCCCGGAAGAGGGATGCCCCGATATGCGGCCACGGGGGCCCGGGGGATGCACATATCAATATCCTTTTTAGTTAACGCCGTTAACGAGGATGTAGGCTGCACCCTATGTAGGTTCCTATACATTCCCCGGCATCCGTGAGGAGAACCGGCGCCCGTGACATCTCTCGCATCGGGTTCGCATTTCCTGCCGGTGATGATCGAGTAACGGGAGCAGAATTCACGAGGAAAAGAGCAACTATCATGAAAAAATTTCGTATAGATCTGACCGGGTTCATCGAGATGGACACCGATCAGGAGTGTGACGCGCGGGTGCTGACCGAACGGATCCTTGAAGAGATTCGCTCGGTTTTTGCCGAACATGGTGCGATACTGGATTACAGCATTGGGATGGGTTCGGTTACAGAAAAATCCCTCACCCGGCGCTACAGGTGATCACCTGCGCTCCCTTCTCTACCCGGATTCACTGCAGTTCGTGCCGCCGGAGGAACGCGCGAACTTCCCGCGATTCCACCCATCCCTGGTCCAGTTGCCGAATGTAGTCATTGATCCGCTCGACCTGGTTTCGGATGATCGTCGCCGTCTCCCTGTCGTCCAGCAGTTCCGTCCACCCCAGGGTCACCTGAAGAGGCTGGCGGATATGGTCGCCGAGGACGGCGAATTGTTCGATGTTGCGCTCGATCTGGCTGAAGGCCTGTTGCCGGAGCCTTTCGTCCTGTTTCCGTTCGGTGATATCCCTTCCCACCGCCTGAACCCCGATCACCCTGCCATGCTCGATGATCGGCGACTTGTTCAGTTCAACGAACGCCGTCGATCCATTCTTTCTCCGGAACGCGACCTCGAGTCCTTCGACCGCCTCGCCCCGGGCCAGATTCTTCTGCGCCTCCTCCCACGCGACAAGCGAGAGAGGACTGACGTAATCGCGACATTTCCTGCCGGTGAGCTCGGCGGGGGTGTAGCCGAGGATACGGGTCACGGCCGGTGATATGTAGGCTATCCCCCGATCGTAATAGCAGGTGTAGATCATATCGAAGCTCCGGTGCGCAATCGCACGGAACTTCCTTTCGCTTACCACGAGCGCCTCTTCGGCCGCGTTCCGCCTGATTCCCTGCGCGAGAATATTTGCCGCCGCCCGGACAAAGTTGATGTCGTCACGGCTGAATCTGCGGGAGACCCGGGTGTGCGCGCCAAACACACCGTAGGGCGCCCCGTCCCCCCGGATGATGACGCTGATCCCGCTCGCGATGTCTTCGTTCCGGAGAAGAGCCGGGCCGGAGAACCGTGTCTCGGTTGTAAGATCCTCGACGATCACCGGTTCGCTGGAGAGCAGTGTGTAGCCCGCCTGGGAGTCGGTCCCTCCCTCCACCGTCTCCGTGCCGATCCGTGTCTCATCGAACCCCACCGCTGCTTCGAGCAGGAACGCATCTTCATCAGGGATGTACCGGAGCACCTTGGCGTACTCGACCCCGAGGTGTTCTGCTACTATCCTGACCGCCACATCCATCAGTTCGGATGGTTTCGCCCCTGCAAGGGCGATCCGGCCGAGATCCGCGATGGCCGCCTGTTGTGCTGCCCGGATGGCGGTGAGGTGCTCGGCACGTCTTCGTGCGGTGACGTCGAGGTTGATCCCGGTCCAGAGGACGATCCTGCCGGATTCGTCCCGGATAGGCTCCCCCCGGGAGAGGATTGTGCGATATTCATCTCCCGGGAACGGGACACTGAGCTCGCGGTCCCACCGGCACCCGGTATCGAGGCAGTGGTTCCAGTCGGCAAGCACATCTGATGCATCCTCAAGCGGAAGACAGCCTATCCACCCGGAGCACCGGCATTCCTCAAGCGTCGTCCCCGCGAGTTTGAGGAATGAGGCGGAGATGTAGATCACGGCGCCGTCCGGATCGCATACCCAGATGCCGTAGGGAACTGTCTCGCCGATGCTGGCATAGACAGACCCCGGTCCTGCGGACATCCCCGCCCCCAGAACGATCCGAACAGCCTCATCATATTCGGACGTGACATCCCGGAACCGGACGAGCATCATCCCGGCAAACGGCTCGCCGGTCATCACCCGGCACGAGAACGAGAGCCAGCGTGCCTCACCGCCCGGGCTCTGCACCCGACAGACGGTGCGCGCCGCCTCCCGGCGGCACCGGATCGCCTCAAGCACCCGGTCTGCAATACCGCCCTCTCTACAGAGGGGCGTAAAGCAGCGGGTGATGAAGTCGCCTATCTCCATACCGCGTGCGGTATCGTCACCGATCCCGAACATCTCCTGAGATGATCGGTTCAGTCGGGCAACGGTGTTATCTCTGTTCAGAATGATGATGGCATCGTCAAGTTCGTCAAGGCAACGGTACACTGCTGACCACCGGCCGGCGGTGATCGGGGATCCCAGTGGGCATGCGCCGGCAGATAACAGGTATCGTGCGAGATCACTAAAACGCTTCTTTTGATCTTTTTCGGATGGTGTGAGGATTATGCATCCGGTATGTTCAGAAATCTCATAGCAAAACGCCGAGGGGGAGATTTGAACTCCCGAGGTGCCGAACACCAGTGGCTTTCGAGGCCACCGCCTTCCCGGACTAGACTACCTCGGCAAAGAATCAGCCTACAGTATTTAGGTTCTCCGCCTATAATAGTATCGAGTTATGCTCTGTCGGTTCACGTTCATCCCGGATGGCACTGTGCTGATCTATCGCGGGCAACCGGGCGATACCTATGAGGGCGCCCTTCTCTCCTTCGGGTTCAACCCGGATACGGCACTGATCTTTCATCAGGGGCGAAGTATTCCGCAGGATGAAGAAATTGAGGTTGAGGCGGTGGAGATCTTCCTCGCCTCCTCGCGCGGATAATGTATTATGCTGCCGGATTTCCAGTCTGAGTGATCATCATGTCGTCGACGCGGACGAGGAGCATTGCCGTCTCGGCCGCGCTCTTGATCGCCTGGGTCTTCACGCGCTGTGGTTCGATGACCCCCGCATCGAGCATATCGACGACCTCGCCGGTGTAGACGTTGAGCCCGGAGTGCTTCGCGCCGTTGGCATGAGCCTTCCGGAGGGCAACGACTTTGTCGATCGTGTCGAACCCGGAGTTCTCTGCGAGTGTCCTCGGAATGACCTCGAATGCGTTTGCAAACCCTTCGATGGCAAGCTGTGCCCGGCCGCCGACGGTTGCGGCGTAGTCGCGGATGCGGAGCTGGAGTTCAGTCTCGACCGATCCGCCGCCGACGACAAACTTCCCGTCCTCGATGGCGTCCTGGATGACCCGGGCTGCATCGTAGACCGCCCGCTCGAGCTCGTCCAGCAGGAGCTGGGATGTGCCCCGCAGGAGGATCGTGACGGCCTTCGGGTTGTCGCACCCGGAGATGATCGTCATATCGGCATCGGGAACCTCCTCGGTTGTTTCAGCGTGTCCGAGTGTCTCCCTGGTGAGTTCCTCGGGTTTGTTGACGATCGAGCCGCAGAGCGCCTTCGCGGCGAACTTCATATCTTCCTCCTTGACGTCTTCGACGGCGTAGATGCCGTTCCGGGCAAGGTAGTACTGCACCGCATCCGCGATCCCCTTCTGACAGAGGACGACGTTCGCGCCGGCTGCAACGATCTGTTCGGCCAGTTTCCGGAGGGACTCGCGCTCCTGCTCGGAGAACGCCTTCATCTGGTCAGAGGAGGTGATCTTGATCTTCGACTTCACCTGGGTCTTCGTGATCTCGAGCGGCTGGGCGAGCAGGGCAACTCTGGCATCCGTGATCTTGTTGGGCATCTGCTCGAACACACGCTTTTTGTCGATGACGATGCCACGGATCAGTCTCGCGTCGTTCATCGAGTCGCCGACCTGCTTCTTGATCTTGATGTCGTCCTCGTCTACGGTATAGGTGCCGTCTTCTTTCTCGGCAGCGACCTGCTGCACCGCATCCACCACGATGCCGGCAACCTTATCCTTGATCGCCTCGATGGACTTGCCGGTCATGGCGGTACCGGCGATCTTCAGGAGCACATCACGGTCGTTGAACCCGACTGTGATGGCCAGTTCATCGAGAACCTGGAGAGCCTTCTCCATGCCGAGCTGGTAGCCGTTTGCAATGATGGTGGGATGCACTTTCTGGGCGAGAAGCGCTTCGGCCTCTTCCATAAGAGATCCGACGAGCACGGTTGCGGTTGTGGTGCCGTCGCCGACCTCATCGTCCTGGGTCTCCGCGACCTCGACGACCAGCTTGCCGCCGGGGTGCTGCACGGTCATCTCGTGCAGGATGGTTACCCCGTCGTTTGTGATCACCACGTCACCGCTGGAGCTGACCAGCATCTTATCCATTCCCCGGGGGCCGAGCGTCGTCCGAATTGCGGCCGCAATCGCTTTTGCAGCCATGATGTTCGATCGTTGCGCCTCGAATCCACGTGTGCGGTCAACATTGTCCCGTAAAATAATGATGGGCTGTCCAGCAAGCATTGTATAATCCTCCTTTGCTCGATAGTTTTGTTCAGAGGTTCTATATAAACCCGTCGATGAGGGGGCAGGTGTTCCTCCGGTACCCCGATCGGATGACGCTGAACTATTGCCCGTCAACCGCTGTTACGCGCCCTGTTCCTCCATACCGGTTGAATTTTGCCCCCTCTCCATCCGTGCCGCTCACCCGAGTCTCGATATCACGAAGAGCGAGTGGACCGGGACACCTTCGACCTCCCGTATGCCCCGTTTGTTGAAGAGCGACCAGACCGCCATCGGCGTGGCCCCGTGCTGCCGGAGGAATGTGATCGTCTCAGAAAGCGTCGTCCCGGTCGTGACGACATCGTCGACGATGATGCACCGCTGCCCGGTGATCGCGGAGAAACTGCCGGAGAGCGATCCGGTGGGTGACTCGCTTCGGCTATGCTTTGCCGGGAGGTAGATGGCGAGTTTCAGCCCCTCTTCTGCAGCGATAAGGGTGGCAAGCGGGGCGCCCGAAGGCGCGATGCCGACGACGGTGTCGGGAAGATCATCGGCGGCGCGCAGGATGCTCTCTTCCGCCAGGTAAAGGTAGCGTTTGAGCATCATCATCGCCATATCGGAGAGGAGCACCCCATGGCTTCCCACCGCCGCCCAGTCGATATGGACGTCTTTTGGAGCCTCCATGCCCTTCTGCTGGGTGAGCAGCCAGGTGACCGTCTCCATCGAGAGACCCAGCTCATCGGATATCTGGCCCGGGGTGTGCCCTCCTGCCTGGAGCGTCTTTGCCTTCGCGATAAGTTCTTCGAGCGCGGACATGAAGAAAAGATATCCGGGTGATTACTTAAGCTTTCTTTTGATTGATGCGCCGCAGATCGGGCAGTCTCCAGGCTCCTTCCAGTATCGCCCGCACCCGGTGCATCGGTAGCGCCACCGGATCGGTCGGGCCGGCCGTTGCCTGATGCTCCGGGTCTCGATGCCGAGACGGTGAGCGACGTTCTGGACGGCGAAGTCGTCGGTGACGAGGGTGGCCTGGAGTTCCAGTGCAAGTGCAAGTATATCCCGATCGGTTCCGGAGAGCACCTCCGTATCCCCGGTTCTGAGCGCAGCTGCATCCACCCGCGAGATGTCCTCTTTGCGTGGCTCCCGGACAGAGAGCCCTGCGGCCACAAGCGCCTCGAACCGGCATCGTGCGTGGATATCGCTGAGTTCCATCACCACCGATGGGGTTGTATAGGCCGGTTCTTCGACCGGAATCTCCGAGAAAAAGACCGATGCGTCGAGGATGAGCGTCATGCGGAGAACCTCACGGGTTCACCCTCCCGGCACCGGATATCGTGCCCGAACTCCGTGAGGAGGGAGCAGGCGGTCGCCGCATGCATCGAGAGGGAGTGGGTGCTGTACTCGCCCCCGTAGCGGGCAAGGTAGATGAGGAGCTGATCGGCGAGGTGGGCGTCGACCGTGCCGTGCCTCCGGCACTCCTCGGCAAGAGCTTGCGCTGCTGCTCTGCCCACTTTCTCGGCAGGAAGTCCTCGTTCCCCAAGAGAGACGGCACCCTTCGCACCACACCATACCGTGACCGAGCTCCCGGCACCCACCCCGCCCTCACGGTGATCGAGGGCGACGGTGCAGGTTAGATCGGCATCCCGCTCCAGGAGGTCGTGCGCGGCCGCCGCCTGGCGCTCCACGACGTGTGCGGGAAGGCCTGTCGAGCAGGAGACGATCCCGCAGTTCCTCTCATCCGGGATAGTGATCGGGCTCGGCCGGGACGGCTCCACTCTGACGCGCACCCGTCCTCCCCCGCGAGGGTAGTATCCCCTCTCAAGCACCGTGATATCGATCGAGGCACCGGCACGACGGAGCACCGGCGCGAAGACGTGCTCCACGTAGTCTATGGTCGGGCTCCACAAGACCTCGGTCCCGCCCGAGACCGTGATGCTCCCGCCGACGGCGAGGGCGACCGGGAGCCACGCCTGGATGATGAGGGGTATGCTCCCGGCGGTCCCGGGGTCGATAACGAGGTCTATCCGCCGGGGGCGGTCGGGAACAAACGTGATCTCCCGGCTTCCCGGCGAGAGGCCGGTACACTCTGCATTGCAGGTCCCGGCGACCGCCTGTATTGCGGCGATGTGCTGGGGAGCAAGACCGGGTTTTGGCCGGTTCTGCCGGATCCGTGTCACCATGACCGGGATCCGATCGAGTGCCGAGAGCGCGACCGCCAGGCGGAGGATCTGCCCGCCTCCTTCGAGGTGTGATCCGTCAACGGTGAGCATCTTCCCTGATCGCGGTGGTGATTGCGCTTGCGGCCGATATGAAGCTTGAGGCGCTCTCGTAGGTGTCGCTTGAGACTATCGAGGAGACCCCCGCCGCCCGCAGGCGGGTATAGGCGCCGCTCGTGAGCACGCCATGGACACATGCTGCATGGATGGACGCGGCCCCCTGTTCCTGGAGCATGCAGGCGGCGGTTGCAAGGGTTCCGCCGGTGGATATGATATCGTCCACGATCACAACTTCCCGGCCGGCTGCATCGATGGTCTTCGGAGCGATCCTGACCTCTTCTCCCGAGAGCCGGGTCTTTTCGAGGTGGTCGCAGTCCCACCCGCCGATGGCTGCAACGTCGGCCGCAAATGCGGCCGCTCCTTCGTCGGGAGCAAGAATCAGCGGGTTCTTCAGGCGGAGATCGCCGATATATCCCCCGATGGCCGGTGCGATGCTGATGTTCTCGGCCGGAACCCTGAAGTAGTCCAGGACGCCGGGATCGTGGATGTTGACGACGTAGATCCGCTCGATGCCGGTCGAGAGGGCCCGCGCGACCGCCCGGGCGCTGATCGGTTCACCCGGGGAGAAACGTCTGTCTTGCCGGGAATAGCCGAGATAAGGAACTACCAGCGTGATCCTTGATTGATCTGCGGCATCGATCGCAAGAAGGGTCTGCACGAACATATCGTTGTTCACGATACTGCTGACGATCAGGGTCTCGTCGTCAAGTTCTCCGCACTTAAAATACAGTTCTCCGTCGGGAAACCGGTTGAATTTTGCCTCGACCAGTGAGGCTCCCAGTTTTCCGGCAACGCGGGCTGCAAGAATCTGGGACCGCTCAGTACTGATTATTCTCATGGAACACCTTTGATAGAAAGTATTTGAACGAGGATGAATAAATTATATAAGTACCAGTGCAGCAGAGAGGTAAACTCGACGATGGATTTGACGCCCACAACAGAAATTCCCAATATCGAGCTCACAAATGACGAACTGGAGGAGACGGATGTCTTCGCCGGTCTTGAGCTGAGCGCATCGTCAGATATCGATGTACCCCCGAATCTCATCGATCAGGTTATCGGCCAGGAGCACGCCGTCGAGGTGATCCGGAAAGCCGCGGTCCAGCGCAGACATGTGATGATGATCGGGACACCCGGAACCGGCAAGTCGATGTTAGCGAAGGCGATGGCGGAGCTTCTCCCGAAGGAGGAGTTGCAGGACATCCTTGTCTACCCGAACTCGGAGGACAACAACAACCCCGTCATCAGGACGGTTCCCGCAGGCCGCGGCAAACAGATCGTCAACGCCCACAAGGTAGAGGCGCGAAAGAAAATCCAGATGCGAAGCACCCTCATCATGCTTCTCATCTTCGGCATCATCGGATATGCCATCATAACCTACCAGTGGCTCATGGGCATCATAGCCGCCGCGTTCATATTCATGGCGCTGAAGTACTCGACGCCCCGCGAGGAGGCGATGGTTCCAAAGCTCCTCATCTCCCACGACCCGAACACCCCCGCGCCCTTTGTCGACGCCACCGGGTCGCACGCAGGCGCCCTGCTCGGCGACGTACGGCACGACCCCTTCCAGAGCGGCGGGCTTGAGACGCCGTCCCACGACCGCGTCGAGGGCGGTGCCATCCACCGGGCGCACGGCGGGGTGCTCTTCATCGATGAGATCAACACCCTCACCCCCCACTCCCAGCAGAACCTGCTGACTGCGCTTCAGGAGGGCACCTTCCCGATCACCGGCCAGAGCGAGCGCTCAAGCGGTGCGATGGTCAGGACGGAGCCGGTTCCCTGCCAGTTCGTCATGATCGCGGCTGGAAACCTCGATGCCATCCAGGGGATGCACCCGGCGCTCCGGTCACGTATCCGGGGCTACGGCTACGAGGTCTACATGCGGGATACGATGGAGGATACCCCGGAGAACAGGAAGAAGTTCCTCCGGTTCATCGCACAGGAGGTCAAGAATGACGGGAAGATCCCCCATTTCGATCGGAGCGCCATGCTCGAGGTGCTCCGCGAGGCCCGGCGCCGTTCGAACCGGAAGGGCCACCTGACCCTGAAACTCCGTGACATGGGCGGGCTCATTCGTGTGGCGGGCGATCTTGCCCGACAGGAAGGAGCCGATATCACCACGGCGCGGCATGTCCTCGCCGCGAAAACGGCCGCCCGGTCGATCGAGGACCAGATATCCGACGAGTACATCCGGCGGAGCCGCGACTACGAGATCACCGTCATCGAGGGCGCTCAGGTCGGCCGGGTGAACGGGCTTGCGGTGATGGGGAGCG
>JBAYQF010000016.1:0-13510 GCA_041677325.1 Methanoculleus sp. | reverse complement strand
GTTGCTCCTTGTGTTAATGACCAAACCAACAACAAGGAGCAGAGTTAGTGTCGACGAACAGCTATATCAGCCTTACCAAAGCGATCCTTACCGCCATACAATCTTCCCACTTACCGCTCTATTCCTGCAAATATTCCCGGAAAACATATACCCGACACCAACTTATGGCAATTCGGCTTCGTTGAAACGCTCCATTGTCTCCAGGAGGTCAGTGTGTTGTGCCTGCGACGTCAGCAACTTCACCTTTACCGTTAGTAGCATGATATATAGAATATTTAGATCTATAAGTAGAAATAGGGATTATGACGGCATTCCTCCCACGGCTAAAGCCGTGGGCTTCCTGCCTGTTTGATCGTGAGTCGGGATCTTCTATCAGTGCGGATGGAGGGGCATGAGAGCCCTGCCGGAGCAAAAAAGGCTTCCTGTGGATGACACAGCGATGAGGCTTGAGCGGCGGCTGCCTGACCGAAGTCGCCTCCGCGTTCCTCGAGTCGCACCCGGCAAGTTCTTCCCCGGGCGGGTCCTGGAGACGATCTTCGATCGCCACGAGGGCGCTACGGCGCCGCCAGCCCGGCAAGCCCATAACCTTTAACCACCCGAACAGAGAGGGGATACTATCTCAAAAAGAGGTAATCTTCGATGTTACAGGGAAAAATAGCCGTCGTGACCGGCGGAACACGCGGGATCGGTCTTGCCGTCGTCAGGAAATTTCTCGTGAACGGTGCATCGGTCGTCCTGTTCGGCTCGCGAAAGGAGAGTGCCGATGCAGCGGTTGCGGCGCTGAAAGCCGAAAACCCGGACTGCAGGGTCGCCGGCCTCTGGCCGGACCTCTCGGATGCCGGAGCGGTCGGAGAGGCGTTTGAGACGGTCAAGTCAGAGTTCGGGAGCCCCGATATCCTCGTCAACAACGCCGGCATCGCCGCAAGCGATCCCCTCTACACCTACCGACCAGAGGACTTTTCGAAGATCATGGACCTCAACGTCTACGCCGTCTTCCTCTGCTCGCAGGCGGCGGCCCGCCTCATGAAAGAGAAGGGCGGCGGCGTCATCCTGAACACGAGCTCCATGGTCAGCATATACGGCCAGTCGACCGGCTGTGGCTATCCGGCATCCAAGTTCGCGGTGAACGGCCTGACAAAGTCTCTTGCCCGCGAGCTCGGCAGGGACAACATCCGCGTCAACGCCGTCGCACCCGGGGTCATCGCGACGGATATGATGGCGGCCGTCCCGGAAGAGGCGCTCAAACCGATCATCGATGCGATCCCCCTCGGGCGGATCGGCCAGCCGGAGGATATCGCAAACGCTTTCCTCTTCCTCGCAAGCGATATGGCGAGTTACATCACCGGGGCGGTTCTCTCGGTGGACGGGGCGGGGAGGAGCTGAGCGGGAGGAGCAAGAACCGGGTCCGGGCGGTTCACTCGAAAGCATTCCGGCCTCATGGGTCGGCGGCGAAGGCGGACCAGCCCCACTGCTTGATGGAGTAGGGCGGGTTTGCCAGCACCCCATCGAACCGCTGCAGACGATCGCCTTCCGCGAATCTGGGCGCGAAGAGGGTGTCGCCGCGCACGATCTGGTAAAGCAGTTCATCCGGGCGATGAAGGAGGTCATCAGATTCCGTTCCTGACCATCAGGCAAACGTTACCCCACTCCAGCCCCCGGTAGCGGAGGTGGACGATGGAGGAGAGGAGCATCCTCCCGGAGCCGCAGGCCGGGTCGCAGATCGTCTCGCCCGGCCGCGGCTCCAGCATCTCGGTCATGAGGTGGACGACGGTGCGGTACCCCCCGGTGATAAACATCTATCAACCTCTCCGCCGAACCTCGCTATGGAGAGATTCAATGCCCGCGATACGGATAAGCGAAGGGAGCGAGTTGGCCCAGCAGCCGGAACCCTTCAGAAACGAGTACGAACTGCAGGAGATACTTGCCGAGCACCCAGTGCTCCTCGTCGACCGTGACGACTCTGCACTCGTCACGATCGCCCGGGAATTTCCGCTCGATAGCGGGTTTGCCGATATCTTCCTCATCGACAGTAACGGCCTGCCGGTCATCGTCGTGGTGAAATTGGCCCGAAACGGGGAGTCACGACGTGAAATTGTCGGCCAGCTCTGCGACCACCTCTCTGCGATGAGCAGTCTTGCGCCTGATGCGGTGAACATGAGAACTGGAGGCCTGCTCGAAGAGACATTCCAGTCCATGGCCGGTGTCGAGGGATCAGAGAATCCCGATGAACGACTTATCCTGACGAAAAACAGTTTTGCCTCGTATTTGAGAGCCGGGCAGATCCGGGGTATCATCGTCCTCGACGCCGCCCCTGACGACCTCATCCGGGAGTTCAGCTACCTCAACGAACACAGTGATCTCGACCTCCGGCTGCTGGTGGTCGAGCGTTACCGGCTCAGCAGAAACGAGTATTTCTATCATTCCCGCTTCCTGGTGTCGGGCGAGTCGGATCCGGAGATGAAGAGGCAGAGGTTACGGCTCCGATTGGTCGTCGAGATCTTCTCAAAGATGAAGTTGCCCGTATTCTCAACGCATGCGACCGGGGAGGACATCCGTGTATACCGTGAAGGGTGGCCGGGCGAGGTGCGGTATGTGTTCAGCGACTGGAAAGACTCGATCAGCATCGAGATACAGGTCAAGCACAGGGAGTACCCGAGGGTTGCGGAGTTCCTCCCCGGGCTCCGCGACCATCTCCTCACAACCATCCGGAACACGCAACGGATCGAACTGGTCACCGACGCTGCCGGATGGACGAGACTTCAGTTCTTCTTCGGGGAGGAGATCGACCCGTACTGGATAGCACAATCGATGGTGCGCCTCTGCAAGACCGAGAAAGACATCTCCACCCTGCTACAGGAAGGGAGGGGCTAGATCCCCGATACGCCGCTTTCCTGACATCGTGCATGCCCGGATCGACCTTGCAAACTTCAAGACGGTCTATGCCGGGCACTGACCCGCACGGTCGCCGGCTTCCCGGGAGGGTCGCGAGTGACCGAAGATGCCGTCCACCAAGCCGTGGTCGTGCTCTCAACGGGAGAGGTTGTTCGCTCCTGCTATGGGCACATCACCCGACTTTGAATATAATTGCCCGTTTAACCGGGTGTAAATCAATAACCTTCTGTAATTGACCGTTGCTTATACGAAATGTTTTATTACTTCTTACTCCCCTCTCTCAATAGGTACAACAGTGCATACCGTCACCAACCCCGATCGCATCCTCTATGTCGATGACGAGGAGGCGTTGCTCGATATCTGCCGTATTTTTCTTGAGCGGGCGGATGGCATCGTCGTCGACGTCACTACAAGCCCCATCGAGGCACTTCGCATGATCCTCGCCGGTAGGTATGCCGCGGTCGTCTCGGACTACCAGATGCCGGAGATGGACGGGATCGCTCTCTTGAAGCGGGTTCGGGAGGCAGGGTCCCGGGTGCCCTTCATCATATTCACCGGCAAAGGGCGCGAAGAGGTGGCGATCGAGGCGCTGAACACCGGTGCCGACTTCTACCTCCAGAAGGGGGGCGACCCGAGGGCGCAGTTCGCCGAACTTTCGAACGCAATCCGGCAGCTGGCCGGGAGGCGGAAGGCTGAGATCGCACTCCGGAAGAGCGAAGAAATGCTGCACAAGGCCGAGAACCTTGCTCACCTCGGCAGCTGGGCGCTCGATTGCGAAACCGGGAACCTCACATGGTCAGACGAGACCTACCGCATCTTCGGACTCGAACCCGGGGGGGCGGCGATGACTTACGAAGCATTCCTCTCGATGATACACCCGGAAGATAGGGCGCTGGTCGATTCAGTATACTCGACATCCATCGTGGAAGGAAAAGATTTCTACACCGTCGAGCACCGGATTATCCGCGCCGATACCGGGGAGATCCGGTACGTCGTCGAACGATGCGAGCATGTGCGAGACGATTCCGGGCGGGTCTTTCACTCAATCGGGATGGTGCACGACATCACCGAACGAAAACTTGCTGAACAGGACCTTCTGCAGAAACACGAAGAACTCCAGGCGGCGTACGAGCAGCTCACATCCATCGAGGAAGAACTCCGGACAAGCTTCGACGACCTTGCCGAGAGCCAGCGCCAGCTCAAAGAGAGCGAAGACCTCTACCGGCGCATATCGGGGAGCATCTCCGACGTCGTCTATGTATGCGACTACACGGATACAGGCGAACCTCTCATCAGCCTGATCACCGGAGCGGTGGGCGAGATCACCGGTTATACCGACGGAGAGGTTTTCGCGATGGGGTGCTGGAAACACCTCTTCCACCCCGATGACCTGCCTGAATTCAGGCGCAATATCCTCTCCCTCTCCCCGGGGATGTCTTCGATCACGGAGCTACGGATCATTCACCGTGACGGTTTGATCCGGCAGATCCGCGTCACGGCGAACTGTGCCGTCAACCAGAGCGGCGGCATGCGGCTGTATGGGGGGTGGCAGGATGTCACTGAACAGAGGAGGGCCGAGGAGGCGCTACGGGAGAGCGAGCAGCACTTCCGCACCCTTGCAAACAGTGGCCGTGCCCTGATCTGGGTACGCGGGCTTGATGCAGAGTATGATTACTTCAACGAACCATGGCTCGCCTTCACCGGCCGGACACTTGAAGAAGAGGCGGGCGACGGCTGGATCAGGGGGGTGCACCCCGACGATCGTGCAGAGTGTGTCAAGGCCGTCTCAGGTGCTTTTGCCCGGCAAGAACCGTTCAGCATGATCTACCGTCTGCGGCGGCACGACGGCGAGTATCGCTGGATCCTGGATGATGGAACTCCCCGGTACGATACCCGGGGTAACTTCATCGGCTACATCGGGCACTGCCTGGACATCACCGAGATGAGGGAGATGGAGAAGGCGCTGAAGGACACGGCAGAGATGATGGCGAGCATATTCCGTGTCGCCCCCGTGGGCATCGGGATGGCGGTGGATGAGGTTATCACCGAGGTCAACCGGCAGCTCTGCGAGATCACCGGTTATACGCGTGACGAGCTCATCGGCCAGCCCATGCACCTGCTCTGCCCCCGGGAGAACGAGTACACATCAGCGCTCGATCTGATACATACCCGGATCGAAAGGGCCGGAAAGTGCATGGTCGAGACACGTCTCCTGCGAAAAGACGGTACAAGCAGCGACATCCAGATTGCCATCACGCCCATCGACCCGGACGACCACTCGCAGGGCATGGCGTTCACCGTGTTGGACATCACCGAGAACAAGGCGATGGAGCAGGAGATCGAGTACCATTCCCGGGAACTTCTCCGGCAAACGAACAGCCTGGCCGTCGCAAACAAGAAGCTCAACCTGATGAACAGCATCACCCGGCACGACATCCTGAATCAGCTGACGATCCTCTTCGGCAACCTCTGGATCGTTCAGGAGGCCGAACCCGGCGAGGATATAGGGAAGTACCTTGCCCGGGTGAAGAACGCAGCCGACAGGATACAGCGTCAGATCGAGTTCACCCGCGACTACACGGATCTCGGTGTCCGGTCGCCGGAGTGGCAGCGCATCTCCGGCGCAATCCGCTCGGCAGCGATGCACGAGCTGCCGATAGATGATGAATCCGGGGATCTTGCCGTCTACGCCGACCCCATGCTCACACGGGTCTTTGCCAACCTGATGGACAACACCCTCCGCCACGGCGAGTCGGCGACCCGGATCCGCGTCCGGTATCGTCTGATGGAGGGCGGGGATCTCGCTCTCATCTGGGAGGACGACGGCGCCGGTGTTCCTGCTGAAGAGAAGAACCGGATATTCAACCGGGGCGTCGGGAAGAACACGGGGCTCGGGCTCTTCTTGATCCGGGAGATCCTCGGGATTACCGGGATCACCATCGCCGAGACGGGCGAGCCCGGGAAGGGGGCACGGTTTGAGATGCGTGTGCCCCATGGGATGTACCGGGTTGATGGGTGAGGAAGCCCCGGGATGCCCGCGACCATCCCTACCTTGATGTTTTTCTGGACCGATCTCATCGTATGAATCCCCTCCTGCTCCCGATCCTCGTTGTACTCATCCTCGTGGTCTCCGTCTCTGGTTGCATCGGCCAGGAGACCGTGATCTCCGGTGAGGAAGCGGCGGAAGTGCTCGCATATGCCGATCCGGCCGCCGAGAACCTCCTTACCGGCCTCAACGAAGGGAACTACGCGGCCTACTCCCGTGACTTCAGCGCAGAGATGAGAGAGGCCATCGATGAGACCGTGTTCGAGCAGAACCGCGAATTCGTCGTATCCCGCATCGGGTTTTACAAATCACGGGACGATCCCGTCGTCACGGAGGTGGGTGACTACGTTGCCGTGACGTACCGGGCGAAGTTCGAACGGGAGGACGGCGTAGTTCTCCGGTTTGCCTTCAAGGAGGATGACCCGGCGCACCGGCTCCACGGGCTCTGGTTCAACTCGCCGAAACTGCGCGGTTAAGATGTTTTGCCGATGATATCGCCCGAATTCGGGCGATACGCCTATACCGCCTTTTTGAGCGTCAGCCGGAACGCCGTGCCTTCTTCCGGGTGTCCCGGCACCCGATCCTCGACCCAGATCCTCCCGCCGTAGCGCCGGACGAGGATCTGCACCAGGTAGAGGCCGAGTCCCTCCCCGACGCCCCGCTTCTGCTGCTCGTAGCGGTGGAAGATCGCGTCTTTCTCACAGTTCGGTACACCCGGACCGGTATCCTCGATCGAGACCCGAACGAACCCTCCCTCATCAGCCACCCGGACGGCGATCTCGACGCCGGGGCCGCCGTGCTTCACCGCGTTGCCGATGAGGTTGTTGAAGACCACGGGGAGCAGATCGTCGGCGAGAACCTGATGGTGTACTCCCTCATAACTGATGGTGCTGCGTGAATAATCCTTGATCGTATCCCGGATGGCCGCATCAAGATCCACCGGCCTGAGCTCGGAGACCGTCCGGTGGATCCGGCGGAGCGTGGAGATGGTGCCGAGGATCTCGATGCTCTTCTTGATGCTCTGTTGAAGATTCGCCATGTGCCGGGCATCCTCTCCCTTCAGGCTATCTGCGAGCAACTCGGCATAGAGGTTTGAGACGTTCTCGGTGTTTCGTATGTCGTGGGTCAGGATGTCCACGTAGAGGTTTGCCTCGTCCCGTGCCGCCTCGACCTCCCGGTTAAGGCACCGGAGCGCTTTTTCGGCCTGCTTACGATCGCTGATATCCTGGACCATCCAGCGGAGCGACGGTTCCGCCTCTTCTCTTGCCTGGACCGACACGATGCCCACGGAGGCATACAGGGGCTCTTTCATGAGCGGCAGGAGATCCGCCTCGACGGTCTGCCGCCCCTCACTCCGGATCGCCCGGGCCATTGCGGCCTTGAGGTTTGCCCGGCACTCCTCCCGGACAAAGACGAGGAGGCTACGCCCAATCAAACTCTCTTTGTGGACAGCAAGGAGCACCCCCGCGGTGTGGTTGGCCTCAAGAATCTTTCCGCTCCGATCCGTTACCAGATAACCATCGGGAGCGGCATCAAAGAGCTCGTAGTAGCGCTCCCGCTCCGTTTCGGCAACCTTCCGGGCAACAATCAGCTCCTCATTCTGGCTGTTCAACATCTCGTTGGCCGCCTCGAGTTCCTCATTTGCTGTAGCGAGCTCATCGGCATAGGTCTGGACCTGTTCCAGAGCCTCTGCGTGGGCGTCTAGATGCAGGATCGGCCGGGCCTCCTCCCCCCTCAAAAGCAGAGCGTTCTCCTGCCGGAGGTCCTCGATGGCCCGGGACCAATCCGCCGCCAGTTCCGTGAAAAGGCCCTCGACGGCAACACGGAGTGCGGCGGGGTCTCCGCCGTTCTCCCGAAAGATTGCCTGCAGTTGCCGTGCATACTCTTCCTTCTTGCGTTGCATCACACCGGGTTTCATGGATGGCCTGATCCCCCGATCCCCGCGACCGAAGGGCCGATGGTGAGCGGTTGCATTGCAGCAGTTGAATCAACAAACGTATATACCTGCTGTTTGCCCCCCTGTCGGTATCTCGTCGTGACAGGCTTTGTTCCAGGTTCAGACCCTCCGCACCCTTACAAAAGCCGATCCGTAGTACCCTCAATGGCAAGGAGGATCCGATCAAGTCCGGCGCCTGAACGGACTCTTTGAGCGTTGAACCGCATCACCCGGTGCCCGACTCCGGGGAAATCGTGTTCCACCAGGAACCCTTCGACCTGCATCTGTCGGGGCAGGACCTCCTCGAGCAGCTCATGGATCCGGGGAATGTCCCACTGCCGATCCCGGAGGGTGTAGATGAGGCTCCCCTCGGCCTCCCCGGGCGCGACCTCAAAAGTAGTATAAAACGAGCGATTCGCGGAAACGATGTGGAGATCGGCGTCAAGTACCAGCAGAGGTTCGCGGACTATGGCCATAACCTCCCCGGCACAGGCGTATGCCTGCCTGACGTATGACTCGAGCTCCTTGATCCGGCTGATGTCGATGAAGGTGGCTACCACACCCCCGATCCGGTTCTCCGCTGTCCGATAAGGGAGAATCTGCATCTCAAACCACCTCCCCTCCGCCGCCCGCATCTGTTTCCGGCGCACCTGCAGGGTCTTGAGCACGCCCCGGAGATCATCCGCAAAACTCCCGTCTCTGAGGTTGACTGCAAGATCGGTGATGGGCCTTCCCGTATCTCCCGCCTGGAGGTTGACGATCGGCCGGATGGGGGCGGTGAATCGCCGCACCCGGAGGTCGCCGTCGAGGAAGAGCACGGCGATGTTGGTGATCTGCAGGAGGTTACGCATGTCGTCGTTGCTCTCCGAGAGCTCCTTTATCTTCCTCTGGTGCTCCGCGTTGATGGTGAGCAGCTCTTCGTTCAGGGATTGGAGTTCTTCCCTGGAACTCTTCAACCCCTCGTTCGTGCTCTGGAGCTCCTCATTCGTGCTCTGAAGTTCTTCGTTCATCGACTTGAGTTCCTCCTGAGAAGCCTGTGCATCCTCGCTCGTGTGCTGGAGCCGATACCGAACCCGGGCGATCTCCTGTGCGGGATTCGCCTCTGGGGCGAGGATCGGTCTTTTGTGCCCATCCGTCTCGCCTCCGCGGTGTTCCCGGTACGGCTCCTCACCATCCTGGAAGACGACGGCATAAAGCATGCCGTCTCTCCCCGCCCTCCTCCCGATCGGCCGGACCGTGAGCAGAATCTGCCGCTCCCCGTCGCTCACTCGTGTGGGAACGGCCTCCTGGACAAAATTTTCTCTCCCTGGGGCGGTCGCCTGGAGGATGGATGTCAGTGCCTCCCGGATCTCGGGCCGTGCCATCGTGTAGATGTTCAGGGCCGCCTTGCCGGGCTGGGGCTCCAGGTACTTCCCCGTCCGGCCGTGGAAATACAGGATATCGCCGCCTTCGTTCACGATCACCGCCGGGGGAGCGTACTGTGAGAGCAGCCATTCCTGGGCAAGAGCAGTGACGGCTTCCTCCCCCCTTGCGAACTCTCGCGGTTTTCCCTCCATTGCTGCAGGCTGTGCGACTACAGCAGACTTTTCAAGCCAGGGCACCTGCGGAGAGGCGCCTTCCCGCCGCTGAAAGATCTTCCACTTGCTGTCGACCGTCTTGAACCGGGCATCAAATCCGCTGATCGACTCGGCTGTGCCGAGGAAGAGAAGTCCGCCCGGGTTCAGGGCATACTGAAAGAGGGGGATCAGTTGCTTCTGCAACTCCGCCGAGAGATAGATGAGGAGGTTACGGCAGGATATGATGTCGATGCGGGTGAACGGGGGATCCGAGAGGACATTCTGCGTTGCAAAGACCACGCTCTCCCGGATCTCCTTGTGCACGCGATAGATGTTGTCCTCTTTCACGAAGTAGCGCTCCAACCGCTCGGGAGAGATATCGGCGGCGATGTTCGCCGGATAAGCGCCCCGCCGTGCGACCGCGATCGCCTTCGCATCCACATCGGTAGCAAAGACCTGAATTGTATCCGACCGCTCCAGGGCATCCAGGCACTCCCTGAGCATGATGGCGAGACTGTAGGCCTCCTCCCCGGTAGAGCAGCCCACGCTCCAGGCCCGGATCGTCTCTCCCTCCGGCCGTGCGGGGATCAGGCTTTTGAGGATCTCTTCTTTCAGCACAACCCAGGCGCCCGGGTCCCGGAAGAACCGCGTTACCCCGATCAGAAGCTCGCGTGCAAGGACATCGATCTCCTGCGGGTTCTCGTGAAGATACGTGACGTACTCTCCGATGCTCGGGATGTGATGCAGGGCCATCCGGCGTTCGATACGCCTCCTGACAGTGTTCCTCTTGTACCGGGAAAAATCCTGCCCGCTTCGAAGGCGGATGAGGGTAAAGATCCGCTTCAGGTCCGCTTCCACCCGCGCCGTTGTGAGCGTCTCCCCGGTGGGGGTCGTAACGGAGAACTTCACGTACTGGATGAGCAGATCGGGGAGTTCTTCCGGGGGAGCGCTGTAATCCACAAACCCGGAGGCTATCGCACTTCTCGGCATGCCGCTGAACTGAGCCGAGGACGGATCTTCGGCCATCACCATGCCCGTGTGCTCTTTGATGGCCCTGATCCCGAGCGTTCCGTCGCTTCCCGTCCCGGAGAGGACGACCCCTATCGCTCTTCCACCCTGGTCTTCGGCAAGGTGCTGGAAGAAACTGTCGATGGGCATCCGGAGGCCGTGCGTCCGAACCGGTACCAGGTGCCCGATGGTGCCGTGGAAGACCGTGAGGTCGGCCTGCGCAGGCTTCACGTATACCGTGTTCGCCTCGATCTTCATGCCGTCTTCGGTCTCCTGCACGGGCATCTTCGTGAATCTCCGGAGAATCTCCGGAAGGAGCCCTTTCCGGGTGGGATCCATGTGCGTGATCAGCACGAAAGCAATCCCGGTATCCGGCGGCATATGCCTGAAGAACTGCTCGAACGCCTCGAGCCCGCCCGCGGATGCGCCGATGCCCACGATCGCCAGAGGCTTATTCACCCCCTTCTTCCCGCGCTCATCATGCTCCATGAACTTCTTCCCTCCCTGCGGCCGCGCCCGCGTCTCCTCCACCTGCGCACTTCGTGCCCCTGTGGCCCCCGTCACGTGGTGCAAGACGATGCTATCGGGGTTTTAGCAGTGGCCGGCAACGATCCTTTCACGAACTACGCGGTCTCCCGCTCTCCCCGGTCGGTGATATCCTCGATGGCGAGGAGGATCCGATCGGGTCCGACGTCTGAGTGGAGCGTTCGGGCATTCAGTCGCATCACCCGGCGCCCGATGGCGGGGAAGTCGTGCTCCACCAGAAAACCGTCGAATTTCTTCTCCTGGGGCAGGATCTCTTCGAGCAGGCTACGGAGCCGGGGGATGTTCCACTGCCGATTCCCCAGGTCGTAGATGAGGTTTCCTTCCGTCTCCTCCTGTGTGACCGAAAACATCGTGTAAAATGAGCGGTTCGCGGAGATGACGCGAAGACTGTCGTCCAGAACCACCAGGGGCTCGTGAACGGTGGCGATGAGGCTCTCGGCATACCTCCGGGCCTCCTCGAGAGACTCCTCCATCTTCTTGAGCGGCGTCGTATCGGTGAAGGTTATGATGACTCCCTCGATACGGTTCTCCGCCGTCCGATAGGGGAGAACCCGCATCAGGTACCACTTTCCATCCGCCGCCTGCACCCGCTTTATCTGCATCTGCAGGGTGTCGAGCACCGTTCTTACGGCCCCCACGAGATCTCCGCCCTGTATGCCGATCTGGAGGTCGGTGATGGGTCTTCCCGTGTCTCCTGCCTGCAGGCTGATGATCGGCCGGATGGGGTCGGTGAATCGCCGCACCCGGAGGCCGTTGTCGAGGAAGAGCATGGCGATATCGGTGCTCTGCAGGAGGTTGCGCATATCGTCGTTGCTCTCCGAGAGCTCCTCGATCTTCCTCTGGTGTTCGGCGTTGACGGTGAGCAGTTCCTCGTTCAAGGATTGGAGTTCCTCCTTGGAGCTCGTCAGTTCTTCGTTTGTGCTCTTCAGTTCCTCGTTCGTGCTCTGGAGCTCCTCGTTCATCGACTTGAGCTCTTCCTGGGACGCCTGCATATCCTCGACCGTGCGCTGGAGCTGAGCCCTGGCCTCCATGAGTTCTTCATCAAGGTCGGACTGCAGGGTATCCTTCGGGGTCGTCTCCTCCCCGGACCCGGTCTCCGGGACGGGCCCCTGCATCGGCTCGAAGACGACCATGAACAGCCCCTCTGCACCCTCAACCAGGCGCACCGGCCGGACGGTCAGGCGGATTGCCTCTTCGCTCCCATTCGTCTGCAGGGGGACCGGCCCCCGTGTGACGGCGCGTTTCTCCTGGATTGCGGTGCGGACGGCGAAGGTGAGCGGATAACGAAGACCCTCCCGTGCCATCGTGTAGACGTTCAGGGTCGCTCTACCGGGATGAGGCTCCAGGTACTTCCCCGTTCTCCCCTGGAAGTACAGGATATCACCGTTTTCGTTCACGATCACCGCCGGGGGGGCGTATTGTGAAAGCAGCCATTCCTGGGCGAGTGCGGTGACGGAAGGCGTTCCGTTCTCCATCCTGGGCCGGGGTTCGCCCGCCACGAGGCCGGAAGGGGGGGTGAACATGTAGGGCAGTTCCACCCGGATCTCGTCTCCGCCGGGTGCCGCCGTCTTCCGGTAGATCTTCCATGTCCGGTCAATGGGCACGAAATACTCCGGGGGTTCCCCGGCGGAGTAGTCGATGCCGAGGATGAGGATCCCGCCGGGATTCAGGGCATACAAAAAGAGCGGCATCAGTTTCTGCACTACATCCGGGCTCGTGTACAGGAGGAGACTCTCGACATTCAGGATGTCCAGGTGGAGGAACGGGGGATGAGTCAGGATGTTGTGCTGGGCAAAGACGGTCTTTTCCCGGATCTCCTGGCGGATCTGGTAGGTATTGTCGCGTCGGGTGAAGAAACGCGCGAGGCGCTCCGCCGATACGTCCACCTCGATGTTCGCGATATATGTCCCCTCCCGTGCCTCGAGGATCCTCTCTCGATCGATATCGGTCGCGAAGATCTGGTACTGGATCTCATTCTCTCTGCCTGAGGACTGGAGCGCCTCCTCAAGCGCAATGGCCATACTGTAGGTCTGCTCACCGGTGGCGCATCCCGACACCCAGACCCGGATCGTACTGCCGTCCGGTCTGGTCCGGATCAACTCGCCCAGCACGTTCTCACGCAGGATCTTCCATACTTCGGGGTTGCGGAAGAACCAGTTCGGGCCGGTGGGGATCTCCCGCGCAAGGATATCGATCTCCTTTGGGTGCTCCTGAATGTAGCGCACGTACCCTTCGCCGTCGCCGATCTGGTGTAACCCCATCCGACGCTCGATCCGGCCGCGGATCAGGCTCTCCTTGAACATGGAGTAATCTTCACCCGTCCGCGACCGGATCAGGGCGAGGATCTTCGTGCGCGAGTTCGTATAGCGCTTTTCTTCGAGATTCGCCTCATGAAGGCTCCGGTAGGAACGGATGTAGTTGGCGAGCAGTTTCGGGAGCTCGCCCGCCGGCGCGATATAGTCGGCGAGCCCGGAGACGATGACGCTCCGGGGCATGCTCGGGAATTCCGCGGTGATCGGGTCCTGG
>JBAYQF010000015.1:0-13570 GCA_041677325.1 Methanoculleus sp. | reverse complement strand
TTCCGGCGATGTCTGGTCTTCGGTTGCCGCTTCGGTCTCGGCCGACGGAAGACTGGAGATCATCGGCGATGTCAGCGGTGCGGAACTGCTGCGGGCGACGTTCGCCGGCAGAACACTCGGAGATGTGACGGGTGACGGTACTGTTAACGCCTACGATCCTCTCCGGATCTCTCGTTCGCTTGCGGGTCTGATCACCCTCGATGAGGATCAGGTGTTTTATGCCGACGTAACCGGCGAAGGAACTCTCAACGCCTACGATTCTCTCCGGATCTCCCGGCATCTTGCAGGTATCGTCGATGAACATTACGGGGTGACACCATGAAGGGAGGGGGTGCCGGCATGCCGGTGTAATTGTTTGTCCCCTTTTCTCCGGGGGACATGGACGTATCGTACGATGAACAACCAACGTAAAATAGGTAAATCATGACATTACAACGATTACTCAGATTCCTCATCGTTGTTGCGATGATGACAGCAGGCGGTATCGGTTCGGCCGTTGCCGCGGACCCTGTCGGCGGGACCGTTACCGTTGAATCGGTAACCGACGCGACAGTGGGTGAAACGGTAACTCTTGCAGTTACGATGACCGACGCGACCGATTTCGGCGCTCTGGAGGTTTATGTGGATAATATATCCACGGTCGATCTGGCCACGATCCGGGTCAACGCGACCAACACGCCTCTGTTGGATAGGGGTGGTCTGGGCTCTATTGGTGCCGGCGTCGGCAAATATAAGGGACTATCTACCATAAATTGGATCAGCGTACAGGGTATTACGCAGGAGTCGCTGATATTATTCTATATCGACGTGACTCCGAAAGTTCCCCAGGCGACGATCCCTGTCAACCTGATCTTCGAAGTGTTGGGGACCTGTGAGGAAGTCGACCTTCTGCCCGTCTACACTGTTATAAACGGTACCGTCACCACGGCAGAAGCCCCAGGCCCGGTTGCGTCATCGGTGACTATCACTGCACCGCTCGATAACGCGGAGATTGCCGTCGGGACCACGGGAACCGCAACGGCTGACGCTCTCGATGCATCCGGCGATATCATCCCCGGGGCAGACATTGCCTGGTCTTCCAGCAACTCCGGCGTCCTTGGGATCGATGCAAACGGTGATTACACCGCAGTTGCTCAAGGCACAGCCACCCTGACCGCTGTGTCTGGTGATGCGAGTAAATCGGTAACGGTAACTGTTATTGCGACTGAACCGGTTGCGTCATCGGTGACTATCACCACACCGCTCAATAACGCGGAGATCGCTGTTGGGACCACGGGAACTGCAACGGCTGATGTTCTTGATGCATCCAGTGGAATCATCCCTGGAGCAGACATTGCCTGGTCTTCCAGCAACTCTGACATCCTTGAGATCGATGTAGGCGGCGACTACACCGCGGTTGCTCAAGGCACCACTACCCTGACCGCTGTGTCTGGTGAAGTGAGTGCATCGGTAACGGTAACTGTTTTTGCGGCTGAACCGGTTGCGGCGTCGGTGACTATCATCGCACCGCTCGATAACGCGGAGATCGCCGTCGGAACCACGGGAACCGCAACGGCCGACGTTTTCGACGCATCCGGCGGAATCATCCCGAGGGCAGACGTTGCCTGGTCTTCCAGCAACTCCGGCGTCCTTGAGATCGATGCAGGCGGTGACTACACCGCAGTTACTCAAGGCACCGCTACCCTGACCGCTGTGTCCGGTGAAGCGAGCACATCGGTAACGGTAACTGTTTTTGCGGCTGAACAGGAGTTTGCCGGCGGCGCTGGAACCGAGACAAGCCCATATCAGATTGCAACCGCAAACCAGCTGAACAACACTCGAAACCATCTGGATGCCCACTATGTACTGACAGATGACATCGATCTTTCCGGCTACGAAACATGGACACCGATCACTCCGTTCACCGGAACTTTTGACGGAGCGGGCCACACGATCAGCAACCTGACAATTACGGTGATAGCCAACGCTCCAAGCGGTCTCTTCGGCACCGTCAGCGATGCGACGATAAAGAACGTGCATCTGTCCGACGGCACGATCACCACATCTTACTACAACACCGGAGTTCTTGCCGGATCCACAAGCGGCAACACCCAAATTGTGGATGTTTCGGTCAGGGGCGTTGACATCTTCATCAACGGCTACGGCAGTGATGCAGGAGGGCTGGTCGGCAAAGCCGACGGCAATACAATTATCAGCCGCTGTTCCGTTGATGCAAACATCACCGTTACGGCCACAAATGCAGGGCCGGGCGGGCGCCTCGGCGGCATTACCGGTTCGTTGACCTCCGGAAATTCCGGAACGGCAACGATCGAGGATTGCATTGCGACCGGCACCATCATATCTTCCGGGGGCAGCATCGGCGGTCTTGCCGCCGAGTTGAAATCCTCCGATGCGAAGATTATCCACAGCATCTCCGCTGTCTCCATTGACGCCCCGGCGGGAACTCTCAAAAATTATGGCGGCCTTGTCGGTGTTACCCGCGGATCGGTCAGCAGGTCCGTTGCCCTCAACGAGTACATCAACTCGGGAGATGCGGCATCGACCGGTCGTATCGCTGGTGCGCTCACCGTTACCGGTTCAAGCGGTGCGGGCACTGTGACCGATTCCTATGCCTGGGTGGGTATGAACAACTCCCGCAGCTCCTTCGGTGCGGTCAACGGGAATCCTGCCACTGCAGAACTCTGGAACAACTTCGAGATCTATGAAAACCTCGGCTTTGACGACACCGTCTGGGCGCCTGGCTCCGGGAACTGCCTGATCCCGGTTCTTATCGGACACCCGGCAATGGATGTCGATGTATCCTATCTCTCTGCAGACATCTCGTACCCGGTGAGTGTTACCATCTCCGGTCTCCCTGAGACGCTTGCGTATGGTGCGACCGGCACTGCATCCGCCGTCATCTACAGCAACAAAGGCACCCAGATGCCTGAGGCTCCGATCGCCTGGAGTTCCAACAACACAGCGGTACTTGGAATCAATGCAGACGGCACCTATACCGCTGTTTCCGCCGGTTCCGCAAGGATCACCGCTGCTGCCGACGGCGCCACCACGTTCGTCGACGTGATCGCCACTGCCCCTGCGTTCCCTGCGGGCGGCGACGGATCGGTTGCAGATCCATACAGAATCGCAACCGTTGCGGATCTGAACAACGTCCGTGCTGTACCGTCGGCACACTACATCCTGACGAACAACATCGATCTTGTGGAATACGGGAACTGGAACCCGATCGGCAGCAGTTCCATTAAATTCACCGGGACATTCGACGGCGCGGGACACACCATCGACAATCTTACGATCGCCTCCTCGTCCTCGCACCAGGGTCTGTTCGGCTACGTCTCCGGTTCAACGATCATCAGCAACGTCACTCTGGTCAACGCTTCCGTCACTACGACGGCATCCGGCTCCGTTTATGCCGGCACCCTTGTCGGGCAGGGCGACGGGGGGTCCACCATCCGCAACATCTCCGTACGCGACTCGACCGTCGCCGTGACCGGTAATTATGCCGGTGGTATTGCAGGATCGATTATTACTGTCAGTTCCAGCTCTTTTACCGGCGATGTCACGGGAGATCAGCGTCTCGGTGGCATCGCAGGGATGGCAACGAACATTGACAACTGTATTGCAGCGGGTACGGTAACCAGTACTTCCACCTCCCCAACCGCCACGGTGCGGGTAGGCGGCATTGTAGGACAGGTTAGCGGTAGCGGCATCATCAGCAACAGTATCGTTCTTGCAACGGTTTCTGCCAACGGAAAATATGTTGGCGGCATTGCAGGGCAGGCAGGCAGCTCTGTAAGCAACTCCGTTGCACTCAACCCCTACGTGAATTCGTCCGCCACCGCAAATGTCGGTCAGATCGGCGGGTACGGCAGCAGTATCGGCACTACTTCCTACGCGTGGGACGGCATGCAGAACGCTGTCGGCACTTTCTCCTTTGCAAACGGTGCAGGGACTCCCGCAGCGTCTGAACAGGTCTGGGGGAACGCCACGTTCTATGATGACCTTGGCTTTACCGCTGCAAACGGTTGGACGATGGGGATTAGCGACACTTATAAGCTCCCCTACCCGACCACCCACTCCGCAATAGATGTCGATGCATCCTATCTGCAGGGAGAACCCACTCCCGAACCCGGTGGAGACGCTCCGGTTACAAACTTCACCGCAAACGTGATCGCTGGACCTGCACCCCTGACCGTTGCGTTCACGGATCTCTCCACCGGCGCCACGACCTGGGCGTGGGACTTCGAGAATGACGGAATCAGCGACAGTAGCGAGCAGAACCCCGTCCACACCTACACCACACCCGGGGTCTACACCGTCACCCTGACGACCACGAACGACACCGGCAGCGACACCCTGACCCGGTACCGCTACATCAGCGTCCGGGACGCCCCGTCCGAACCCGCTCGAAACGAGACCGGTTACCCCCTCCACGACAACGGCACCACCGTCACGACCGTCGGCGGGCAGCAGCAGGTCACGTTCAACGCCACTGCAAGCAACGGCACCGTCAGCGGCAACGACATCCACCTCACGACCGGCACCCTGAACGTCGCCATCCAGACCGACGGCCTCACAGCGGAAGGCGGCAACCAGACCGGAAACGTCATCGGAGTCCTGCTCGAGAGCAGCGAACCGCTGACCGCCGCCCTCGACAGTGTCGGCAACGTCTCGATCGCCTTCAACGCGTCGATGAACACCTACAACCCCAACCTCACGATCTCAACCTCGATCTATGACCAGCCGAGCGCAGGTGCCTCGACCGCTTTCACGCTCGCCGCCGCCGACGGCAACCTCGAAATCACCTCGACGGCCTACGCGGTCTACTTCACCAAAGAGAACCTCGGGGAGAACGATACCATCAGCAACGCGGTGTTGCAGATGACCGTCTCGCCCGCCTGGGTGGAAGCAAACGGCGGTGTCGCTGCGATCCGGGTCTTCCGGCAGGGCGACGACGGCATCGTCAGCATCCTTGCAACCACCTACCTCGGCCTCGACAACAACGGCATGATGGTCTTTGAAGCGATCTCACCGGATGGCTTCTCCTCCTTCGCGGTCGCCGCGACGAAGACCGTCACAACGCCCACGCAGCCCCCGGCTCGCGGCGGCGGTGGTGGCGGTGGCGGCTCGGCATCGCCAACCACCTCGACCGGTACGGCCGACCTCCTCACCGCTTCGTGGGGCGGCGTGCTCCGCCCCTACCTCGTCTATGTCGATGGGATGTTCGCACACCTCTCCCTGGAGACCGGGGTTACGGCACTCGACGACGCAGGAAACCCGCTCTCCGGTGTCGGGATCGCTCCCGCCTCGACCCTCCCCGGCGCGTCCTCCCTGGCCTTCTCGGGCTACGCGGTCGACTGCTCCCCCACCGGCGCCACCTTCTCCCCGGCGATCGACCTTGTCTTCTCCTTCACCGAGGCAGAGTGGGCCACCCTGCTCGATGGAGCGGACGGCGATGCAGCCCGGTTGGTCGTGCAGGGCTACGACACTGCGACCGGTGCGTGGGCCCCCTGCCCGACGAATGCCAATGCCGCTGCCAGAACGGTGACCGCGTCGGTCAGCCACTTCAGCACCTACGCCCTCTTCATCGGAACGGCGACCGAAACACCGGTCACAACTGGACCGACCGAGACGGCGACAACCCCCACCAGCGCCGCGACGACCGCACCCGTTCCCCCGGTGGAGACCGGCGAGTTCCCGCTCATCTGGATTGCCCTGGCAGTCCTCATCGTAGCGGCAATCATAGGATATGTTGTCTGGAAGAGACAGTGAAGAAAACTCCCTTTTTTCGTATGAAAATCTCAGAAGGTTGGGGGGACCTTCTTCATCCTCACCCCTGTGCCGGAAGACATCTGACTCTCGGGTGAGTAGATCTAATATCCAGCGTTCACCGGGATCTCAGCCGCATCATCAATTGAGATCTTCGACACGGTGACATGCTTTGGGGGTTTCCACACTCTTGTGATATCCTGTTCGATCTAAGAGTTCCCGGTTCACGAAGAGATGCCACAAGATAGAGAGGATCTTCCTGGCCAGAGCGATAATCGTCTTATTCCAGCTCCTTCGAGAAGAGATGCGCCCGAAAAAGCGGGAAAAGACAGTGTTTATTGTTTGGCTTGCTGCCTGAGCCACCAGAATCAGGATCCAGCGGAGACTTTTTGGTCCTAGTTAGGAGTTCCGCAGAATGCATCGTGACGTTAAAAAAGATCAAGTTAAATAGTTATAACTCAGAAAAAATTGTGTTCGCCCGGAACAGGATCCCCGCGACTCAAGCAACCCATGTTTCCAGATTCACGAGTCTGGCTGACATGAGTGTCCTGTGAGTGAACCGGGAGAAGCGGGATCCTGCAAAACCGCAGGTGAAGAACAACCAGAGGTAAGGAAAAATGGCACGCTACTTTGGGTATTCGCCGAAAGGCACCGTGAAAGATGCTGTAGAATCGTTTGAATCAAAAACCCAGGTTCGGAGCGCCGGGGGAACCCTGCTCGGGACTGTCTACGTGGACATCTCCGATGATGAATGGGCTGTCGCCATCGCCTACGGCAGGACGCAACACCCGAAACTCAAGGGCCCGGAGCCGATCTACGAGGTCAGGTACGCGCACCGGACGGGGGATTCCGGAGAGACGAAGAGGCTCGACACCCGGGAAGAAAGCCCGTGCACCATCACAGCAGAACCGTTCCCATCTATGGACAAATTCGTGGTCTGGGCACTGGACCAGGAAAGAGGGCGAAACCAGGGCACCGTTGTGTAAAGAGGATTATGAGCAGCGCCCGGGCAGGCAATCGTATCGCTATCATCGTCGTATTCAGCACAGTGAAAAGGGTAAATAGGCGGCAAAATGGACAGTTCTCGGTGCAACGCTCATATCAGCCCACGTAGTGTCGGGTATCTTCATCACCGCCATACCGATGAACTGCCCGGCCAGATTCTACGTCGGGAGTCTACCTTCGGGATCGTTATCTTCCCCTCACCCGGGGCCATCTACGCTACGACCCTGATATGCCCTTCAGCAGCCCCACCTATTTCAGTTGGCCCCTATCTTCCCGTCGTCCTCTTGATCCGCGCAAGCGGCGATGAACGTCCGACGAATCCCGAGAAGAAAGAGGCAAACTCCTCCTCCCAGCACTCCGCGCCGGCCTTCACCGTCCAGCCCTCCTTCATGGAACAGCGGATGTGCTTGCCGAGCGCAACATCGAAGAGAGCTCTTGACCGCAGGAGGTCGATCGCACGGGTGAACGACCGGGACACTTCTACGACGTAACGGCCGTCCTCAACGTAGGGGCCGGCGAAGACATCCTCCTGCACGTACTTCGCGAGGAATTTTTCTGCGTTCTCCCGCACCGAGAGCGGCGGCCCTATGTGCCGGCGCATCGCCGGCACCTCCCCCGCCATCAGCTCAAAGAGGAGGATGCACCGTTCCTCACCCATGCAGGTATCGATGCGGTTTGCCGGAAACCCGCTCCGTTCCAGGAGTTCGCAGATCGACTCCGCGGACTTTCGGAGCTGGGGCACCACCGTGTCGGGGGTGTAGTCCGGCGTCGCAAACGTGATCGAGAAGAGGCGGGTTCCCCGCGCGGAGAGGAGACGGGAGAAGACTTCCCGGGTGAGCGGCGGTGAGAGAGGACGGCAGAAGAACGCCTCCGACGGTTCGGCAATATAGCCCCGGGCGAGCTCCGCAAACTCAAACATCCTTGATATCGAGAGCGCCGCCGCCACGTTCCTCTCGGGATCGACCGGATCGATAACGACGAGAGGCTCATCAAATTCCTTTGCGCCGTGTTCCTCGATATCGATAACCTCTCCCGGCCTCCAGGTGGCGGCGGCGCGGAGGAGTGCATGAAACCCGCCGTAGTAGATCGTCAGGATCTCGCAGAGGTAGCCGGAAAAACCCTCGGTCATATGGTCTGAGCCATAGACCCCGCCCGCCTTCGCAAATTGCTTCGTCAGGAGGATTTCGTCGGCATATTCGTCGATATGCGCGAGGATGTAGCGGGTGTGAAACGGCGTCCGGTCGACGGCGCTCTGGATCTCGGTGGCGCTCGCGACGGCGTAGCAGGGGACGAGATCGATATCGAGCGAGTTGATCGTCGCGTTGACGTAAGGGTGTTCTGCGTACTTCTCGCACCAGGTCGCACCGAACTCCTCCGCGATCCGGTGCGCGAGGGCAAGGCCGCGCTCCTGAAGTTCCGTTCGCGAGAGAGAGGGGTCAAAGAGCATGAAGATATCGAGGTCACGATCGCCGCGGACGAAGGTGTCGCGGGCGACCGAGCCCACCATCATCGCCTTCGCCTCGCCCGACCGCTCCACCGCCTCGATCAGCCGCTCCCCCATCGCATGGATATAGGCACGCTCCTCCGGTGTCGGGCGGATCCTCAGAAGTACCTCATCCTCGCAGGGGCACCGGGTCACAGCGCGACCTCCGCAAGATCCTCGTATATCGATCCACGGGGCGAGAGCGTGCTCTTCTTGAGTTTGATGCTCTCCACCCGGCAGGTCCCGAGCGGTTCACGCGGGATCTCGGCCACCGCCCGGCACTGCGAGGGATGGAACTCTTTTACCCGGGCAAGCGTTACGTGGGGGCGGAAGGGACGTGTCTCCGGGAGAAGGCCGAGCGGCGCGAGGAGATCGTCCACCTGTCGGGCAAGGACGGCGCCTTTCCCTCCATCCGCGACATCGCACCAGATCACCCGCGGTTTTTGCGGCGGGTTACAGACCGCAGGTTCGATCGTCAGGTTGAAGGGAGCAACACGGACGGCCTGGAGCGCCTCCACGATTGGATCGACCCGCGCCGGATCGACCTCTCCGATGAATTTCACCGTGATGTGGAGGTTTGCAGGGTCGACGATGGCGAGCCTTCCGGACGACCGTCTCAGGATCGCCTGGGACTCACGGGCGCGCTCCCGGATATCCTCCGGCAGATCGATTGCAACGAACGTCCTGACCATGGTACCGTACTATCGTGCGTCACCCTACAAAATGGTGATTGTCCGGCGGAGGCGCATCCGGTCGAATAGAGTAGATATGCCCTGAAGAGATGAATTCGGCGCGAGTTCCCGGTACAATCCACATGAAGAACCGATGTTTATCCCCTGGAGCGGCGGGCAAAAGACAGTTGATATATCCGACCAGAGCGAAGAGTTAGTGACCAATTCCGGGGGTATTAACATTTCCGATACAGCGCAATTCATCGTATATACACTTGATTTCTGCCCGAATTGCGAAATCCTTAAAGAGTTCCTGGCCTCCAGGGGCGCTCATTTCGTTGAGTGCGATATGATGTCAGCCGAAGCGTTGACGGAACTCCGCATAAACGGCGTGTTTGTCCAGGAAGCGCCGGTGCTGCAGAAGGGCGACGCGTTCTACACGTCTGCGGAACTTTTCAGCGGGGGTGCGTTCCAGGAGGACATCGTCGCCGACCTGATCGCGGAGGCATGAGGTTGGCGCGCAAGTCAACGCAGGCGACCCTATCGGGAGAGTTCATCCCGACGTTCCCTAAAGTCCGGACCTCCCGTGGCTACCTCCTCGACTGGAACCGGAACAGGATCGTCAAACAGATCCTGGAAGAGACCCGGCTCGTCGAGGTCTTCTACGGCTACGAGGGAGCCGATGAGGAGACGGCGAAGGACATCGCGCGGCGGGTCGAGAAGAAGATCCAGATGCTGGGCCTCCAGTCACTCTCCGGCCCCCTTATCCGCGAAATCGTCAATATGACGCTCCTCGAGCGCGGCCTCATCCCCTATCGCAACGTCTGCACCCGGGTGGGAACCCCGGTCTTCGATGCGCACCTCATCGATGTCGGGCGGGGGTTCGAGGCGCACGACAACGCAAACCTCCAGGAGAATGCCGAGACCTCGCACAAGAAGAAGGCGGACAAGATCAGCAAAGAGCAATACCTCCTGCAGCTCCCCCCGGACCTTGCGGATCACCACCTCCGCGGCGATCTCCACATCCACGACCTGGAATATTTTGGTACTCGCCCGTTCTGCCAGGATTGGGACCTTCGCTACTTCTTCTACTACGGCCTGATGCCCGACGGCAACGGGACGAAGGCCTCGGTCGCCGGCCCCGCAAAGCGGGCGGAGGTGGCGGTCCTCCACGCGGTCAAGGCGCTCGGTTCCGCGCAGACGAACTTCGCCGGCGGTCAGGGCTACTACAACTTCCTCACGTTCATGGCGCCATTCTTCGAGAGGATGGAGTATGAGGAGATCAAGCAGCTGATGCAGATGTTCGTCTATGAGATGACCCAGATGATGGTCGCGAGAGGCGGCCAGGTGGTCTTCTCATCGGTCCAGCTCTCTCCCGGCGTTCCCACCCTCTGGAAGGACAAACCCGCCGTCTACCGCGGGAAGGTCTGGAATGGGGAGCAGGCGCCGCTCAGGACCTACGGCGAGTTCGAGCGAGAGGTCCGGTTCCTCTTCAAGGCGCTCATGGAGGTGATGCTCGAGGGCGACTACTGGGGCAAACCCTTCTCCTTCCCGAAACCCGAGATCAGTATCGAGCCCGACTTCCTCAACGAGGACGATGAGTTCAACCGCGCTCACCCGGACCTCCCCACCTACCACGACCTCTACCTGATGACGTTCGAACTCGCGTCCAAATACGGCACACCCTACTACGACAACCAGATCCCCGCCTATCGCGGCGCCGGAGAGGGGATATCGTGTTACCAGTGCCTCGCAGGCGACGAACTCGTCCCGGTGACGGATAGCAAGGGAAGAATCATCGTCAGGGCGATCAGCGACCTTTTCGATGCTGCAGCAAAGAACGGAAGACGGATCGACTCTTTCGGCACGGAGCTCGCTTATTACGACGGCAAGACCCCGAGCATCGACTTCACAACCCTGAAAGCGTCGCTTCGCCCATTCCGCGGCGTGATGCGGCAGCGGTATACAGGGGACCTCCTCCGGATCACCCTGGAGTCGGGCCGGCAGATCACCGTCACGCCCGACCACCCGGTGTACGTCCTGAGCGGCAGGAGGTTTGTCAGGGGGGTAGCGGACGATCTCGAACCAGGTGATTACATGCCGGTGATGAAGGCGGCGGGGTTCTCCGGGATGCAGATCGCCGAGATCGATGTCGCAGAGACCATCGCCGGTGCGGGTCATGCCGACCAGATCCGGGCAACCGAAGATGAAGTGAAGATTCACGGCGCCCGGCGCCCGGGTCTTCCCCGCATCCTCCCGGTCAGCCGCGACCTTGCAGCGTTCCTCGGCTACTACCTTGCAGCAGGATCCAGCGACTGTTCCGGGCGGGCATATACCGTCAGGCTCGCCTTTGAGGGGCATTGTAGCAGCCTTGCTGAGGATGCAGCCGCCTGTGCTCGCGCAGCCTTCGGGTGCGAACCCCGGATCAGCAAGTCTGGAGAAGGGGTTGAGGTCGTCATCAGGAGCAAGCTCATCTACCTGCTGGTGGATGCCCTCGGGTGCGGTGGTACTGCCGGTGAGAGGACGGTTCCCGATCTCCTCTTCAACCTTGAACGTGACCTGATCGGCAACTATCTTGGTGCGGCCTTCCAGGCCGGCAGCACAGGTACCCATGGACGCCGTGCCAGGAGCATCAGGTTGAAGGCGGCCTCCGGGGATGCTGTCCGGAGGCTGATCTGGCTGGCGGGTGAGATCGGCGTCCAGATGAGCTACGCCGAGCGGGATACGGCACTCCAGAGGACGGGCACCCTCCGGAAGACCTACATATGCAGGATCACAGCCCAGGACCAGATCGACCGGTTCCACAAGGAAACAGGGTGCAGCACCGAAGTGCCGCTCGGGAGAGCGGGCGGTGGAGTATTCACACAACTCCCGGAGGGCGGACGGGCTCCGGAACACACTGCCATCGCATGCGCCGGCAGGTATAGCAATGGAGGGGTTGAGGGGATCCAGGTCTCGCTCTTCCTCCCGCCCGTCATGGAAACAGTCGGGATCGGGCGTCTTGCCGGGGGCGATGTCCACCCGCTCCGTATCCGTTCGATAGAGCCTGTGCCGTGCGACGACGGCTACGTCTACGATCTCGTCGATGTCGCTGGTACCCATACCTTCGCGAACGTGCTCGGGATCGTGACCGGGAACTGCTGCGCCTACCAGTTCTCCTCGCTCGCCGACGAAGACGACGAGTTCGAGGATAAACTCTACTTCCGCGAAGGAAAGCACTTCTCGATGGGATCCTGGCAGGTAATGTCGATCAACTGCCCGCGGGCGGCATACAAGGCGGAAGGCGACCAGGAACGTCTCTTTGCCGAACTGAAGGCGCTCATGGACATCGCCGTCGACCTATACCGGATCAAGCGGCGCTGGATGTCGCTTATCCGGACAAACGGGAGGATGCCGTTTGCGATGCAGCGTCCGAAAGACCCGAACACCGGCGAACGCGGTGCGATCGCCGTGGACCTCGAAGGACTCGTCTACACCATCGGCGTCGTCGGGGTCAACGAGATGGTGCAGCATTTCACCGGTCACCAGCTCCACGAATCAAAGGATGCGTTCCGTCTCGCCGTCCGGGCGATGACCGAACTCGAGATGTATTCCCGCGAGCTCTCGAAGAAGCACAACATGACGATCGCCCTCGCCCGCACCCCGGCGGAGACGACCGGCCAGCGGTTCGCGGTCGCCGATCTCCTCGACGAACGGTTCCGCGACCATGCGATCAAGGTCATCAAGGGCGATGCCGATTCGGCGCTTGATATGCTCGGCACAACGCTCGACCTTCCCATCTACTACACGAACGGCACCCATATCACCCCGGGAGCCCCGGTCCCGCTCACGAAACGGATCGAGATCGAGCACGTCTTCTTCCCCGTCGTGGACGGTGGAAACATCTTCCACGTCTGGCTCGGGGAGGCCCGCCCCGACCCCCGGGGGTTGATGGAGATGGCGATGAACCTCTGCCGGACGACCCAGATCGGCTACTTCGCCTTCACCCGGGATCTCACGGTCTCCCTGAAGGAGTACCGGGAACTGAGACCGACACGCCCCGATACCGGGAAGACGGCCGGCATCTCCCCGGCAGCGGATCGGGCGGATGCCTGATCGGGATCATACCTTTTTTTGCTCTCCGGGACGATTCAGTTAGAGACCGCCCGGGCACGGCACCGCGGCGATATGAGAGGCCACCCATGATCGATCTAACAACACCGCTTCTTGCGATCGACGTAGGCAGGGGCACCCAGGACATCCTGGTCTACGAACCCGGTCGATCGATCGAGAACAGCATCAAACTGGTTCTTCCCTCCCCGACCGTAGTGGTCGCGGAGAAGATCCGGCAGGCAACCCGGGCAGGGCGCCCGGTCTTCCTCGACGGGCACCTGATGGGCGGCGGCGCGAACACCGGCGCGATACGAAAACACCTCTCGGCGGGGCTCTCGGTCTACGCAACGCAGAAAGCCGCCCCGACCCTCCACGACGATCCGGAACGGGTGCGGGCGCTTGGCGTCGAGATCCGCACCACCCCACCACCGGATGCAGTAACCGTCCGGACAACCGACTATATGGAGCAGGAACTCCGCACGGCACTCACCCTCTTCGGCGTGGATTACCCCGAGAACGTCGCGATCGCAGTCCAGGATCACGGCCACTC
>JBAYQF010000014.1:0-13957 GCA_041677325.1 Methanoculleus sp. | reverse complement strand
CCTGTGGCGGCGGCACGCACAAGAACCGGCGTGGCGCCGGCAACAGGGGTGGACGGGGTAGAGCCGGGCAGCGCGATCACCGCTTCTCTCACTTCTACCTGAAGGGCGAGATAGCCAACGGAAAGCATGGTTTTATCAACAAAACCTCCGTGGCGGTCTCTGCCCTTGATGTCGGTGAGATCGACCAGATGGCCGAAGCGTTGCTTCGTGAAGGGCTTGCCACACGGGAGGGCGATCTCATCGCCCTCGACGCCACCGAACTCGGCATCGAGAAGGTGCTCGGCGGTGGAAGAGTCACCCACAAGATGAGTATCTCCGCCAGGGCGTTCTCAGAACGTGCCCGGGCGAAAATCGAGGAGATGGGCGGTCAGGTAACGACCGTCTGATCCTCTCTTTTAGGTGAAACCATGGGAGATCTGCTGGATAGATTTGAACCCATCCTTGCAGCGATGCCTGCAGTCAGAGGGCCGGAAGGGCACGTCCACTTCAAGAACAAACTTATGTGGACGCTTGCCATCCTGCTTCTCTACTTCACATTGACTAACATCGATATCTTTGGACTCTCTGCGCAGTCGCAGGATATTTTTGGAATGTATCGCGCACTGCTTGCCGGTGCGAGCGGTTCGCTCCTGCATCTCGGTATCGGGCCGATCGTCACCGCGTCGATCGTGCTGCAGCTGCTCAAGGGTGCCGGACTCCTGCAGATCGATACCAGTGAAGCACGCGGGCAGGTCATGTATATGGGCCTGCAGAAGTCGCTCATCTTCGTGATGATCATCGTCGAAGCGTTCCCCATGGTCGCGAGCGGGATGATGCTGCCCGACCCGGTGGTAGCCGCGCAGTTCTTCGGCGGAAACACCCTTATGGTCTCGCTCATCATCTTCCTCCAGGTCTGCCTCGGCGGTCTCCTGATCGTGTTGATGGATGAGGTCGTCACCAAATGGGGTGTCGGTTCAGGCGTGGGGCTCTTCATCGTTGCAGGAGTCTCGCAGGGGCTTGTAAACGGCTTCTTGAACTGGCAGACGGGTGTCGATCCCTTCCCGATCGGGTTCTTCCCGCGGCTCTTTGCGATAGGAACCTCGGGAGCGAACTTCCTTGAGTACTTCGGGACGGATCTGCTCGCCCTCATAACGACGATCGCCATCTTCATGGTCATCGTCTACGTGGAATCGACCCGTATCGAGATCCCGCTTGCGCATACCGCCGTTCGCGGTGCACGGGCGCGGTTCCCGGTGAAGCTCATCTACGCGAGCGTTCTCCCCATGATCCTTGTCCGGGTCCTGCAGGCGAACATCCAGATGATCGGGATGTTCCTCTCGAACGCCGGGATAACGATCTTCGGTGAGTTCCAGGGACAGACACCAGTCAGCGGCCTGATGTGGTATATCGCCCCCATCAACCAGCCGCAGGACTGGATGTGGTGGCTCTCTGAACTCGGGCATGCACCATGGGAGATCCTTCTCCGGATGGGTATCGACGTCACCGTCATGGTGGTCGGGGGCGCAATCTTCGCGCTCTTCTGGGTGAAGACAGCGGGTCTCGACTCAAAAGACGTGGCCAGGCAGATCCAGAGGAGCGGGATGCAGATCCCGGGCTACCGGCGGAACGTCCAGGTGCTTGAGAAGTATCTCGATCGCTACATCCCGCGGATCACCGTCATCGGCGGTGTCTTCATCGGTCTTCTCTCGGTTGTCGCAAACCTCTTCGGTGTGGTAGGCGCGGTCGGGGGAACGGGTCTACTGCTTGCGGTGAGTATCACCTACCGTCTCTATGAAGAGATTGCAAGCCAGCAGATCATGGAGATGTATCCCTTCATGCGGGGATTCTTCGGGAAAGAGTGAGTGTGCCAGACACCCTCTTCTCTTCCCCCTGAACCATTCTCCATCCTTTTTCTGTATGCGGTCGTCCCGCTGCGGTGGGATTCCGAAAGGCATTACCCTTCCGGGCACGGATTTATTTAACAGTAAATGCTACCCTAACGGAAGTGATAGAGTTGGGAAAGAAAGTTGTTGTGACAGGGGTTCCCGGCGTCGGAAAGACCACCGTCATCAATGGCGCGATGGAGAGGCTGGCGGCCGAAGGCATCGCATATAAAGCCGTTAACTTCGGCACGTTCATGTTCGAGGTGGCCCAAAAAGAGAACCTGGTCGCGGATCGCGACGGGATGCGCCGTCTCGATAAAGATGTCCAGAAACGCCTTCAACAGGCGGCGGCATCGGGAATCGCCGCCATGAGCGGAGATGCAAACATCATCGTCGACACCCACAGCAGCGTCAAGACTCCTGCGGGGTTCCTTGCAGGGCTGCCTGAATGGGTGCTCCGCGAGCTGATGCCCGATGTCGTCGTGCTGGTGGAGACCGACCCCGACCAGATCCTGATGCGCCGGCTCGGCGACGCCTCAAGGACTCGCGACATGGAAGGATCCCGCGCGATCGCCGAACACCAGGAGTTCAACCGCGCGGTCAGTGCGGCATATGCGATGTACTCCGGTTGTACCGTCAGGATTGTCCGGAACGAGAACTTCCTGCTCGAACAGGGCATCGACGATCTGGTGAGTGTGCTGAGGTAGCCCGGTATGGTAGACCTGAAGAAGCACGGCCCGACGATCGCTCTCCTCTTCACCATGCTCGTGATGCTCTCGTACAGCGTCGAGGGGATACGGGTGACGGTCGGTCAGGCCATGAACGTAGTGCTGGGCCCTTTCATCGATATACTCGGGGTGCCGTTCTTCGTCATGATCCTGATCCTCTCAAGCGTCACGGGTCTCTACTCGTCGCTTGTCCAGAAGTATACCATCGACTACGAGAAGATGCAGGAGACGCAGGCGAAGATGAAGGTTTTCCAGAAGGAGTTCCGGGAAGCCCAGCTCTCCGGGGATGAGAAGAGGGTCAAGAAGCTCCAGGGGAAACAGGAGCGGATGATGCAGGATCAGCTCGAGATCTCCCGGCAGCAGTTTACGCCGATGGCAATCATCCTCGTGCTCTCCGTGCCGATCTTCTTCTGGCTTCTGCTCCGCCTCCCGGCGGTCGGAACCGATATCACCCTTGCAAGCGGTATCGTGTTGCCCTTCATCGGTACGGTCGGTCTCACGAGTTCTGCGTTCTGGATAGTTCCCGCCTGGATCCTGTGGTATATGATCTGTTCGCTGACCGTCAGCCAGGTTATCCGGAAGTCGCTCAATATCGGAGGACTCTGATGCGGATCACCATCAGCGGCCCGCCGGGGAGCGGTACCACGTCGCTCGCCCGCTACATTGCCGGGAAGCACGGGCTCGACTTCATATCCGCTGGAGAAGTATTTCGCCAGCTCGCAAAGGAGCACGGCATGGAACTCGCCGAGTTCGGGAAGTTCGCAGAGAACGATCCTTCCGTCGACCGGATGATCGACGCCCGGCAAAAAGAGATCGGTGAGGCTGCTAAGAACATCGTTATCGAGGGCAGGCTCTCGGGCAGAATGGTCGCGAACGCCGATCTCCGCATCTGGCTTTCTGCATCGTTATCCTGTCGGGCAAAACGCATTGCGGGGCGTGACGGTATGGATGAGGAGGGAGCCCGTGCCTACACCGAGAACCGGCAGCGTTCGGAATCGACCCGTTACCGGAACTATTACGGCATTGAGATCGATGACCTCTCGCCATACGATATTGTCCTCTCCTCCGAGACCTTCGGCGTGGATGCTCTCGGCACCATTGTGGATGCCGCTATTGTGTGCTTCACCCGGCAGCGAGAAGGCACTTGTTAGCAGGAGAGCATTTCACCTTATTTTTATCCGGTTGTTGTCTCTCGTTGTGCCGCGGGAGCCCCCGGGCTGTCCATCTCTCGGGTGAAGACCGGCCTGTCTCCCCCAATGGCGTCTCATAGTCCACTACACGGGGAAATGCCTGGAAAAAGATGTATGCTCAGGACACGGCTTTCCAGGGGATATCGCCACGCACTGCCCCCGCCCCGCAGGAAGGGGGAGGAGGCCGAAGGGCGGGTGGGGTGGGGGCTGCGCGTGCAACCCGTGAAGCGAAGACCCGGGATGCTACAAAGAGAGAGCGATAGACTCGCGGGCGCGTCACACCCCATCACGTGACCCCAAACGATCTCCACCCGAGCCCGAGCGGTGGGCTGACGTCATCCATCAAAACCCGGTGCCCCGTTTTGCCTTTATCTTCTTGATGCGCCGGAGCCGCACCGCCTCCTGCCGTTCCATCTCATCACGCTGCCGTTCGATGAACCGGCGCCGCTCCGTGAGTTCAGGGATGACCTTGAACTCGAGCGCGTTCACCCTCCGCCGGGTTTTCTCGATATCGTCGAGGAGTTGTCTGACTCCTCCTTCGAGTTCGGCAGCCGTTATGATCGCTTCAAGGAGGTCCTCATAGGCGTCGGCCGTGTCATCGATGACCGATGATGTCCCGAGGATGCCATACCCACGCTGATTGAGGGTTTTTTTCACCATCACCGGTTTGAGTTCCGGCAGCCGCACCCCGAAGATGTTCCTGTGCCCGGCGGTATAGGTGGGCACGGTCTCCACCGAGAGCGCGGCAAGGAGCACTCCTGTCGCACCTTCCATCATAGCGGCGATTGCCGCCATCTCCCGCGCTCCAACGTACTTCTCTTCGAGAGTCCTGCGTTCCCGGGCGGCCTGCTCGGCGAGTTTGATCAGTTCAAGCATCATACCGTCGAGTTTCATCGATAAAAGCCGATGCACCCGCTCAGCAAGTACCAGACGCCGCCGGACGAGCAACAATCCGGACCTCGTGGGTTTGATCTCTTCGGCCGCCATGATCTCTCTCCTACAGGACGATATACTGCCATATCCGTTCGGGTGCGAGACCGAACGCTTTTCCTCGTGCGATTGCCCGGAGATTTGCGACCTCGTACTTCTTCCGTTCGAGGTAGGCGAGCACCGGCAGGACCGAGAAGGGATGACGCCGCGAGAGCGCATCCAGTTCGTGGAGTCTGATGCGGGTGACCGCCATCTCGACCTCATGAATAGGCCGCCGGTACTGGTGCCACCGCTGCCAGACGAGTTCTGCTGCATCGGTGCTTGAGAAGTCCGGGTCCTGCCGGAGTTCACGCACCGCCTCTGCGAGAACCGGGACGATGGTGGTCTGGAGGAAGATGGAGATGAACTCCTCTTCCGTCCTCGCTCCGAAAAGCCGCCGGAAGGTCTCGATTGGGATACGGCCTCCCGGGATCATGGTCTGGTCGATGACCGCGATGTCGCATGCCTCCTCCGCGCAGTGGATCCGCAGGAGGTTACGCATGTTGGTGAAGTCGATCTCGAACCGGAGATAGGCGTTCATCTCTTGACATCCGCTACACCGGGCTATGCCGGGACTGAGCAGCCCGGAGTAATACTCCCGATAGAGCTCGTTCTCGATCCGGGCAAACGCACCCTTCTCCCTGCAGATCCGGTGGTATTCCCCGAGAATGGGGTAGAGTCGCCAGTCTTCCAGGGCGTCGAGCACTCCTTCGCAGGTCGTGAGAGTGAGGAGATGATCGAGCTGTGCGCTGCCGATCTCGCCTGCCGGGATCAGGAGGTCGCGGACTCGTTCCCGGGGTATGTTGTGAACCGTGCCCCGCAGGATCGCCATGACGTTTGCGATGTCCCAGCGGGCGAGGTACTCGCCCGACAGGATCTTGAGATCCCCGGGAGTTATCGCTATGGCATGCTGGAACGAGAGTGCCAGGTTACGGTTCACCGCCTTCTCAATGAGCCGGGCGCCGGCGTGGTCGTGTGAGAGATCCCCGATCTCCTGTCCGTATCCCCGTCGACTGAGATGGGTGATAACCCCGGGTGTGCTCATCTGCATGATGCGCAGGTACTCTTCACGCGGGAGGAGCGATGTCCTTCTTACCCGGAACCGGGTACAGGCGTAGATGCACGAAGGGGAGATCACGCCGGACAGGGGCATGCACCCCCATTATCGGTTCGCTGTATAAATGCGCACCCGGTAGTCCTGCCGCGGGAAGACTGGATGGTGATCACCGATCTCCCTCCCTTCTTGAAGAGATACCGGAGCGGGCTATCGGCCTCATCGATGAACCGGGGTGGGCGAACATGGTTGGGGTTTATGCTACCGGCATGACGATCATCGTCAGCAGTTCGCTCTCCGGATACTCCGGCCCGTTGTAATAGTGCTCGTAGACGGTTCCGACCGGCTTAAGTCCATCTTCCTCTATCCGGCTCGCCATCTCTGTGTATACCGGCGCCATATCCCTGTAGGGGCCGCGGTACATGCAGGCGACGACGCTCCCCTCCGGTAGAGAGCCCGGGCGAATATCCCCTTTCCCCGGCAACACCTTCGATACGGGAAACCCTATCTCGACGTCGAGGTGCTGCATATCCGTGTTGTGGTAGGCTACGTATGGAGTATCCGAGAGGAGTTCCCCCAGTTCTTTCAGATATTCGGCCATCCTGGCGTAACTCTCACCGATCAGTGCCGGGAGGTTCTCGACGGCTGTTGCGGTGCGGATCGCTATGGTGGGTTGTTCTCTTCTATGGTAACGATCAATGCTCGATACTCTCGGCATCCTGTCCCCTCCGGTTCGGAATACAGTATCGTTGACGGCATCTCCACAAATACCTTATGATAGCGCGCCCGCTCTTCGCCCGATTGCGCCTGCCATGCGCGACCGGGACCTTTTTCGCGGTTCTATCCGGTAACACGGTCGGGGTGGGCCCGGCAGAGAAGGTTCATATCCGGTGCCGCTAACCACACCTCGGTAGCCATGCCGTACCTTGTCGTTACGGGAAATGTCTTCTCGGCCCACGACGATCCCGGCCACCCCGAGTCTCAGGCGCGTCTCGACGCCGTTCTCGCCGGGGTGCCGGAGGACGTTCGGCGCATCGCCCCGGCGAAAGCGGCGCCTGCCGATCTTGCCCGGGTGCATACGCATCGGCATATCGAGTCCATCCGCTCGTTCTGCCGGGAGTGTCCCCCGGGCCGGGTCTGCTACATCGACCCCGATACCTACGTCACCTGCGGATCGTTCGATGCGGCGCTTTATGCGGCGGGGGCCGCATGGCAGGCTGCGGAGCGTGCGCTCTCGGGCGAACACTGTTTCGCCCTCGTCCGCCCGCCGGGGCATCACGCCGGATCCGATCGGACGATGGGGTTCTGCCTCTTCAATAACGTCGCCGTTGCCGTCGCCCGTGCGCTTCTCTCGGTCGATCGGGTGGCGGTCGTGGATTGGGACCTGCACCACGGGAACGGGACACAGGAGATCTTTTATGAGAACGATCGGGTGCTCTACTGCTCCGCCCACCAGGCCGGGATCTTCCCCGGGACGGGCTGGTCGGAGGAGCGGGGCGCCGGTTCGGGCGTCGGGTATACCATCAACGCCCCGCTTATGGCCGGTTCGACCGGTGCCGACTACGCCCTGGTCTTTCACGAGATCTTCATCCCGGTCATCCGGCGCTTCAGGCCGGACCTCGTGGTGGTCTCGGCAGGTCAGGATGCGCTTGCCGGCGATCCGCTCGGTTCGATGCTCCTCCAGCCCGGTGATCTCGGGGCCCTGACCGGGATGCTCGTGGATGCGGGCTCTGCGGCTCTCGCCCTGGTGCTCGAAGGCGGCTACGGGCGATTGCATGGAGCAGCCATCGAGGCAATTCTTGCCGCACTCGACGGTGTGCGCCTCAAACATGGTGGTGGCGGGGCAAAATTCGGCACCCGGGAGTTCGTGGAGGCGTATGCTGGCGGCGGACGCGTTGTCTCCCGGTGAAGGGATCAGGTTCATCGTCTCCCCCGTCGATCGGATGATAGTGTTCAGCACGCCCCATCGAACCCTGGTTCTCATCGTTCTTCTCCTTGCCGCGCTCGCCGCCGCTCCGGCTGTTTCCGCCGCCGTGTTCTATCCGGGAAGCGAGATCGTACTCGCAGGGTCGAGCACAGGGAGCGATACCGTTTTTCTCTTCGTGACCGGCCCGAACCTCCCCCCCTCCGGCGGACGGCTTGAAAGCCCGCATATGCCTGTCCGATCCGGAGACACCGGGAGTTTCACGATGGCAACGGTCGGTGCCGGCGACCGCTGGACTTACCGCTGGAGGACGGGCGAGACCGGTCTCGACCCCGGGACCTACACCGTCTATGTTGTGGATGCGCCTGTCGGCCGATCAGACCTCTCCGGCCACAGTTACATGACCGTCGCCGTCACCCTCGGACGACCGCCTGAGACCCCGGTACCGGGGACCGTCGCTCCGCTCACCGTGGTGCCTGCGGAGCCGGTAACCCCGGCGATGCCGACAGCGACTCCCCGGGCTACCCCGTCGAGGACGGTGCCGGTTTCTGCTCTTGTGGCGTGCAGCGCGGTTTTTCTGGCCGCATCCGTATTCTTGCGATGGTGATCGGGCCGGACTTTCGGAACATATATATCCAACAATGCACCATGTTGTACATCGATGTATCTTAAATTGCAAATGCTCCCCGCCCCATCTACCGCCTCCGGGAGCGTTCCCGGAGGATTCTTCTGGCCTCTCCCCCAGCCACGCTGGCGTTCATACTGATCCTTCCTGGTCCCAATCCGGATCGCCCGTCGAACTCTTTACCCAAGACTGATAGTATGAAATCGAGAGATATTGCAATCGTCGGCATACTCCTTGCCGTAGGGGCCATCATCAGGTACATGTCACTCCTGATCCCCGGCCCCATCGTATCGAACCTCGTGATCGCCTTCTATAGCCTCGCCATCATCCTCATCGTGCCTACGTTTCGTGAGGCGCTCGGGATCGGCGTTGTGGCAGGTGTCATCTGCGCCCTTCTCAGCCACTCGATCTTTCCGCCCGCAAACCTCATCAGCGAACCCATCGGCGCGATCGTCTGTCTCGCGGCCTACCTGGTGCTCCGGGACCGGTTCATCCTTGCCCCGGCGGTGACGGCGCTCGTCGCCACCCTCGCGAGCGGGTTCTCCTTCGTCTTCATCGCGCTCCTCGCGGTGGCCCCGACGATCCTCGGCACATTCGGCACCACCGGTGCGTTTCTTGTGGTCACGGTGCCGATCGTCCTCATCACGGCGGCGGTCAACGCCGTCGTCGCGCAGGCGCTTGAGGTGCCGGCATCGCGGGCGCTCTCGCGAAGCATTGGGCGGACGGCTCCGGCATGTGGCGTGGGACCGGCGGATGACTCCTGAGGCCGGGCGCGGGACCGCCCTCTCTCTCAGGCGCGTCTCCTATACCTACCCCGATTCGGCGTCGCCTGCGCTTGCCGGGATCACCCTTGACGTCCGGCGCGGGGAGATCGTCTTCATCACCGGGCCGACCGGGGCCGGGAAGACGACCCTCTGCCTTGCGGCGTCCGGTATCCTCCACCACGAGTACGGCGGCACGCTCGAGGGAACGGTCGCCATTCACGGAAAAGACGCCCGGGATTACCGGGACATGGGCGAGATCGGAAGGCATGTCGGTGTGGTCTTTGACGACGCCGACGCCCAGCTCATCTTCACGACCGTCGAGGAAGAGATTGCATCCGGGCTTGAAAACCTCGGGATCCCGCGGGAGGAGATGCAGCAGAGGCTCCGCCGGGTGATGGAGGCGACCGGGATCGCCGATCTCGCGGCCCGTGCCCCGCATACCCTCTCCGGCGGGCAGAAACAGCGCCTCGCCATCGCCGCAACCCTTGCTCTCGGGACAGAGATCCTCATCATGGATGAACCGACCGCCGAACTCGACCGGGAAGCGACCGCCGTGGTATCCGCCCTTCTCCGGCGGCTTGCGGACGAGGGTACGGCCGTGCTCATCGTCGAGCAGAAGATCGGCGAGCTCGCCGCCATCGCGGACAGGATGGTCGTCATTGAGGATGGGGCGATAACAGCGGTCGGGTCTCCCGCGGAGATGATGGAGGAGCCCGCCCCGCAGCGCCCCCCCGCTCCGGCGATAATCCTCCCGACCGATGCGGCGCCCATCATATCCATCCGCGGCCTCACCCACCGCTACGACAACGTCGCGGCCATCCGCGGCCTCGATCTTGAGATAGCCTCCGGGGAGATCGTGGTCGTGGCCGGAGAGAACGGGTCCGGGAAGACGACGCTCATCAAACACCTCAACGGTTTGCTCCGTCCCACCGAAGGCAGCGTCATCGTCGACGGGCTTGATACCGGAAGCGTCCCGGTGGCGGAACTTGCACGTCATGTGGGGCTCGTCTTCCAGAACCCGGATACCATGCTTTTTGCAAAGACCGTGGCGGACGAGGTGGCGTTCGGGCTCAAGAACATCAACCACGGCGATCCGGGCCGGGCAGTCGATGCAGCGCTCCGCGAGGTCGGCCTCCTCCACCGGAGGGCATCCTACCCGCGCGCGCTCTCGCGAGGCGAGCGGCAGCGTCTGGCCATCGCCTGCGTCATCGCCATGAGGCCGAAGGTGATCGTCCTCGACGAGCCCACGACGGGGCTCGACGTCCGTGAGTCGAGAAGGATCATGGAGATCCTTGCCCGCCTGCGCCAGGACGGCCATACGATCGTCATGGTGACGCACGATATGCGTCTCTTAGAGGAATATGCGGATCGCACCGTCTGGATGGAGCAGGGAAGGATCGTCCACGGCAGCAGAACGTATGAGGAGGAACCATGCCTGAGATCATGCAGTATGTCACCCGTGAGAGTGCCTTTCACCGCCTCCACCCGCTCACCAAACTGATCTTCGCCGTCGTCGTCGTGGCCCTTGCGGTGCTGACGAGCGACACCGCGATGCTCGCAGTCCTCGTCGGCGCGGTCGTAGCCGCGGCGTCGGCGGGCGGGCTCGCCCGTGACCTCCTCCGGCAGGTTCCGCTGCTCCTCTCGCTTGCGGCGAGCCTGCTCGCCCTCACCGTCCTCACCATCCACAGTGGTGAGACCATCGGCCACCTGGTCACGCAATCGGTCCCGGTCATCGGCGGGGCGTTCCCCGTCACGGCGGGGGCGGTCGGCCTTGCGCTCGCGATGTCGCTCCGGTTCGCGGCGATGCTCTTTGCGTTCCAGCTCCTGGTCATATCCACCCAGCCGCGCGATCTCGTCCACGTCATGGATCGCCTCAGGATGCCGGTCGACTACACCCTCATGCTCCTGATCGCGCTCCGGTTCATCCCGAGCCTGCAGCTCGAGGGGAAACGGATCCACGAAGCGCAGCTTGCCCGTGCCTACAACCCGGGAAGCGGCCTTGCCGGAAAAGTGCGAGGGCTCTTCCCCATCATCATCCCCCTGGTCTCGAACTCGCTCGGGAAAGCCATGGTACTCGGGTTGACCATCGATCTCCGCGGCTACCGTTCCGGCAGGCGGACGCCGATGTGCGACCTCTCCCTGGCCCGGGCCGACGCCGCCGGGATCTGCTGCATGGGACTTTTTACCGCAGGGTATTTGGCCGCGCTGCTCGTATAAACCCTGGTATGTGCGGCGGAAAACCCCCGACGGCGTTCGAGTTCTACATCGGCGGGAGCGTCGGGCCGTCTATCTACGTCAGGCTCGCAGACGACCGCCTCCTCCACGAATGGGCAAGCGCCGGCGGCTACTCCGGGGTGGTGATGGAGACGTCGCCCACCCCGGATGAGTGGGCGTGGTTCCGGGAGACCGTTTACCGTCTCGATATCCCGGAGTGGGAGCCGGAGTATGTCTCCGCCCACTCCTGCTGTGATGTCACCTACTGGCATCTCCGGCTGGATATGGACGGATGGAGCACCGTTATCCGGGGTGCAAACGCCTATCCCGGCTCGCCCGGCCCGGAAGTCTCGCGGGAGTTTCGTGAGTTCCGCATGGCGGTGGAGCGGTTGATCGGGCGGAACCGGTGAACGTTCAGGGAGCGATCGTTCTCAGATATTCAAGGCTTTTCTCGTAGTGTTGAAACGAAACCGGCTCGACGACTTTTGTGATCCCCGGCGGGAGCGCTGCCATCACGCGGCGGAAATCGATCATCCCTTCGCCACAGGCCAGATGGTCGTCCTGGCGGCCGTGGTTATCGTGCAGGTGGATGTGGGTCGCCTTTCCCCGCTCCAGGAATACCTCCAGGTTGCCGTTTACATGGGCATGCCCCACATCGAGGGTGAACCCGAGGTCCCGGTCGTCAAGGCGATCGAGGAACCCCGGTTCACGGAAGAAACAGATATCCCATGCTCCCATGTTCTCGATGGCAAACTGAACACCCACCTCCTGCTGAACGGCGGCGAGATCGTCAAGAGACCGGTCGAGAGCGCCCCGGGCGGCCTGCCGCATCTCTTCTCCCCAGGTGTGCCCCGGGTGGATGACCAGCCGTTCGGCACTGATGCGGTCGCAGATCCCGGCAAGATCTCCAAGAACCCCGATCGCTGCCTTTCTCAGGTGTTCGTTCTCGGATGCGATGTTAATGTCGGCAACCGGTGCATGAACTGTGTAGCAGAGATCGAACGAGTGACAGATCTCTTCAGACCGAAAGAGGCAGTGGGGCCCGTCGGAGAGGATCTCCGCATGACTGGTATGGCTGGATATGAGGATGAGCGCCTCTTCAAGCGTCCGGTCCATCAGGCAGCAGGTGGAGCAGCCGATAGCGGGCATATGTTCAACTACCCTCTCTCACTCTTCGCCACCATGCCAGGGCGATGGCGCATGCCCCCACAGCGACCGGCGTTGCCAGGGGGAGTGCAGTACCCCGCTGTGAAGCAGTCTGATCCTGAGCAGGAGGAGTGGATGGCTGCAACGGTTCGGCGGCAAAGGTGTCCGGCAGGAAGGTACCGGGTGTGCCGACCGAAAGGGTTTTCGGCTGCATCTTGAACATAGATACGGTTCCGTCAACTGCACCGGTGAGGATATGTGCTGTATCAGATGGAGCGGAGACCGACCTGATCCGTCCCTCCCCTCCCGGCGTATATGTTCCAATGATCTCCCCTTCCCGGTTGAGTATGGAGATCCCTCCATCCGCCAGTACAAGCCTTGATCCGTCTTCGGATAACGATACGTCGGTGATCGCCCCGGGCATCGAAGACTTCCCGAGAAGCCGCCCGTTACGATTCAGAAGATACACCGCTCGTTGAGACGATGCTGCCGCTACCGTTGAACCGTCCTGGGATAGAGCAACATGAATGCCGGTATCGCCTGTCTTGTAGTTCCAGAGAAGCCGTCCATCTGCGCCGAGGAAGTATATGTTCCCTGAATCGGCACCGGCAACGATTTTCGTTCCATCTGAATCGGTCGATACGCTCCTGATCGGGTCTTTTGTATCAAACGATCCGGAGATGTTGGCGGTCGTCGTGCCGTTGTCCAGGGAGAAGACCAGAAGACCGGTATCTGCTCCGGTGCAGATCATATCTCCGTCTGCTGCGATAGCGATACCTTGTATCCGGGATTCCGACTTGTGCTGCCAGATCACGCTACCGCTCCGGTCAAAGAGCAGGAGATGGTCTCCTCCCGCTGCGATGCGCTCTCCACCGGAGGAGACGGCAACACTCCTGCCGCCGGATACCGGGTAACTCCAGAGCAGCGTGCCGTTCGGGTCGTAGAAGGAGACCATCCTCTCCGTGGTAACGGCACCGTAGAGGCCGTCCGGTGAGAGTGCTGTCGCAACGATCCTGCCGCTGACTCCTGACTCCCAGACCCGGTCCACGGAGAGTGTTTGCGCCATAGCCGGGCATATGGGGCTTCCGATCACAATGACCGCAAAGAGCGTGAATACGATGAGATTCCGCCGCATTCTGCACCAGTCCATCCTACCTCTTCAGCCGGATCAGGAGAACGGCAAGGAATGCAAAGGCAAGCGGGATCACGCCGAAACCCGGGGATTGGGGTATAGAGGCCTCATTTTGAGTGCCTCCCTCAAAGAGGCCGGGGTGGATATCGGCAGCGACCTCCTCCAGGGCGTCGACCAGACGCGGCCCGCCCCGGTCGATGAGATCGGACTCAATGATATAGACACGATTCTGCTGGATCGCCTTCATGGTTTTGAGGCGCGGTTCGTTCATGAAATAGCGGTAGATGAGGTCGACGCCCTCGCTGCCCATGCCGGTTCCGGAGTTGACGACAATCACCTCAGGATCGGT
>JBAYQF010000013.1:0-14080 GCA_041677325.1 Methanoculleus sp. | reverse complement strand
TGGGTGAGCGGCTCTCCCCCTAACGCCGGTGCGAATGCCGATGGTGGATGTCGGGCTGGTGCGGATGCTCGTGTGTGAGTTCGGCATGGGCGTGTACGTGAGAATGCTCCCCGGCCGCTGAGAACGGCGGATCGCCGGCCTTGTGGGTATGGTTGTGGTGAAGGTCGTCGTGGCGGTGGCGGTGTTCGTGGACGGTTGCCGGGTGCCGATGGGGGTGGGAATGCTCCTCGGAGACCATCATCCAGGCGCCGACGGCCATGACGGGCAACGCGACGTAGAAGATGCCCGACGGAAGTTCGGCAAAGAGAAGGAGCGAGAAGAAGACGCCGAAGAACGGGGATATGGCAAGGAACGAACCCGCCCGGGCTGTTCCGATGCCCCGGAGGGCTAGGAGGAAGAGGATGCTCGTCAGCCCGCCGTAGCAGAGGAATCCGATTGCCATGGCTGCGGCGGCAACGGTCGGGGCCGGAAGGTGCTCCCCGGCGGCAAGCGCGATGAAGAACACGATGGTTCCGGCACCCGCTCCCTTGATGAAGATGACGCGGAAAGGGTCCTTTGCTGAGAGCCGTTGTCCCAGGTTGTTGTCGACCGCCCAGAAGAGGCAGGTGAGCAGGACGCCGAGCGCTGAAAGGGAGAGGCCGGTTCCCGCAACCGGGCTCCAGGTGAGGAGAAGGCACGATGCGGTGATGCACCCGAGTGCAACCCAGACGCGGCGGCTCACCCATTCACGAAAGACCGTCGCAGCAATCAACGTCGTTACAACGGCCTCAAAGTTCAGGAGGAGGGCTGCCGTTGCTGCAGGTGTCCCCGGGAGGCTGTGTACCAGGGTGACCGGCGCGAGGATCCCTCCAAAGAGCATCACGCCGATGAGCCAGGGTATATCCTTCCTCCCCGGCGGCGCCTCGATCTGTCGTCGCCGGGTTCCCGGCGCCGTTCCGACGAGGGAGAGGATCAGGGCCCCGAGGCCGCTCCCGAGCGAGACCAGCGCGGCAAGAACGAGCGGGCTGACATTAGCAAGGAGGAGTTTCGTGAACGGGGCGCTTCCACCGATCAGAACCGCTGTCGCGAGTGCGTAGAGGACAGGTATCCGGTAATACGCCAGGGTGGATCCGTCATGGATGGGGATAGGGTTACGTGGGTGCAGGAGAGCGGCCTCCAATTAGATTAATGGTCGTGAAAAAGGTGGGGACGGGTTGTCCCCGGGGTTACTTCAGGTTGTGCTTCTCTTTGAGTTCTTCCCAGTAGGGATCGGCCTGCAGTTCCGCAATAGCCTCGTTCATGAACTCGAGGAGTGCGGCATCGGTCTTCCTGATGGCGACGCCGAACTCCTCCCTGGTCTCGACAGAACCGATCACCTTCACCGGTTTGCCCTTGATGATGTCTTTTATGGAGACGTCGTCATACATGACCGCATCGACCCTGCCCGCCTCAAGATCGTTGACGGCGAGCTGCGTGTTTGCGTAGGTCTTCAGGTTTTCTGCGGGCATTACTCCCTTAGCAACCAGGTTCTTCTCGATCCAGCTCTCGGCCGTGCAGCCCTGCTGCGCCCCGAGAACCACCTTGCCGGCAAGGACTTCATCAAGCGTCACATTCGAGTTCTCGCGGGCTACGACATCCTGGTTGACAACCCAATAGGGGTTGCTGAAGTTGACCGCTTCCTGCCGTGCAGGGGTGATCGACATTCCTGCATAGACCATATCGATCTTTCCGGCCTGGAGTGCGGGGATGATGCCGCTCCACTCCACCGGCATGAACGCCACCTTGATGCCCTTCTTCTCGGCGATCCACTTCATGGAATCGACATCAAATCCCTGGGCGTTACCGTCCTTGTCGATGAAACTGTAGGGGGGATACGCATCATCGATGCCGACGACGTAGTCCGGTTCGGTCGTGCCGGTGCACCCGGCGCCTGCGACTGCCAGCACTGCGACAAGGCAGGCGAGCAGCGTAAGAATACCATGCGTTCGCATGTGAAGGGATTAGCCGTGTAAGTAAAATTAACCTTTTGTTTTGGCCTTCAGGGAGGGCAAATTCAGCCTGCCGGCACGTATGGCGCCGATTTAAGGAAGAACGCCTGCTCTATCGTGCAGTGCTGTGGAGCCTTGCCACTTCTGGGGTCTGATGGCGATAAGTATTTATGGTACAGTATCCTGCTGGACTCGCCCCTTTACGGGAGCTCGATAGTGGATGGTGAGATTTATGAGAGGAGCACAGGAGTCCGGCATGAGCGGATTGTCTTCGGTTGCCGGGACAATACGGGAGCTCGACCCCCAGATCATTGAGGTGAGCACCTCGGGAGTGAGTTTCCCTGCATCGAAGAGTGACCTTATCGAACGCGCGAAAGGGACTGATGCGCCCCAGATCGTCATCGATGCGCTGGACAAGTTCGAGGACAGGCAGTATAGCGACCCGGAAGACATAAAGTCCGAGTTTAACAAGATCCAGAACAAGTGACATCTTTTTTCGCAGGTGCCGATACCGGCACCTGCCGTGTCCGGTTCTCACCGACCGAAACCATTTAGGTGGATGGCACTCCTGCAGGGGCGTGCATCCGGTATTGGTGGTGCACGACAGACAGGTGATTGGAGATGCCGGAAGAAGAGAGACCATCCGTGAAAGGCGGACACCGGGGAGGACAGGCAGCGGTTCATGCTGAAGCGTCGTTTGAGGGGTTGAGCGCATCAGCGCTTCAGTCGCACCTCAAGGGTATGGATTACCCTGCCGGGAAGCAGGATCTGCTCGATCATGCCCGGAAGAACAATGCGCCTGAGTCCGTGATCGAGGCGCTCAGCAAGTTCCAGGAGAAGTCATACACATCGGCCGCTGATGTGAGCCAGGAGTTTGGAAGAATCAAGTAATACTCCCCGTTCGGGGTGAACGCCGGGGCAGTTCCAGCCCCGGAACCCCGTCGTCTATATCTGAGTTCGTGATGCTCGTCCTGCTATGAGACATGGATACCGCGGTCGCGGCAGGCCGGTCTGCGCCTCACGCGGGACGATCCTTGGGCGCGATCCGTGAGTGAGATCGTCACCGGGCGATACCGTTTCGTAGCAGCAGACTCTCGCCCCCCCCGACTGTGGTCGCCTGATACTATCGGCCCGTCCATCCCCTGCGGCAGAGAGGCCACCGCGCGTTTGAGGATACACCGGTCCTGTAGTACCGGGGCAGTGTTGTTTCATAGATCCGTGCGGAAAGTACATTACTATTTATTATAAAAATATAAATCAAGATGAATAAATCAGAACTCAGACTTACTCAACATACCCGTGATTTTATTCCGGGATCCACTCCAGATGAGCGCTCTACAGCCGCCTGTTCTCGGGAGTCCGATGCCGACCTCCTTGATGCCTACTCCCGTGCCGTCATCCAGGTCGTTGAGACCGTGGGGCCCGCGGTCGTGAGCGTGGTTGTGGGGAAGAGCTCCGCCGGGTGGCGCGGTGAGCAGGTGGGGGCTGGATCCGGCGTGATTGTATCGCCGGAAGGCTACATCCAGACCAACAATCATGTTGTGCAGGGGGCGGGACGGATAGAGATCCGTACGGCAGATGGGACCGCTCTTTCCGCGCGCCTGATCGGAGCTGATCCGGCGACCGATCTTGCCGTACTCCGGGTTGATACAGCGAATCTCCCCTATGTATCGTTCGGCGATTCCGGAAAACTTGCGGTCGGCCAGCTCGCGATAGCCATCGGCAACCCGCTCGGTTTTAACTCGACCGTCTCGACGGGCGTCCTGAGCGCTCTTGGGAGGGCGTTCCGGAGCCGGGACGGTCGCCTGATCGAGAACATCATCCAGCACACCGCCCCCCTGAACCCCGGGAACTCCGGCGGCCCGCTGGTGGACTCCCGCGGCCGGGTCATCGGGATCAACACGGCCATCATCCCGATGGCCCAGGGCATCTGCTTCTCGGTCCCCTCGAACACCGCCTCATGGGTTCTCCCGCAGCTGGTCGCCGACGGCAGGGTGCGCCGCGGCTATCTCGGTATCGCCGGCCAGTCGCAGCCGCTACCGCAATACCTCGTTGCGACGCTCGATCTCGCCGCGAACCAGGCGGTTGAGGTCGTCTCGGTGAACCGCTCAAGCCCCGCCGGCCGTGCCGGGCTCAGGCCGGGAGACCTGATCGTTGCGATCAACGAGACCGGCGTAACCTGCGTCGATGATCTGCACCGGTTCCTTACTTCCTGGCCGATTGCAGAACCCGCAACCCTTGTGGTCGTCCGGAATGGGCGGCGGATCACGCTCCCCGTTACTCCCGCAGAAGCGGCCGCATGTGCCACCGCCGGGTGAGGGGGTGAGGGCGGGTTCGCAGGATGCAGCGGGGCGTTCAGGGAACCCATGTTATCCGGGGCTCCCGGCGTGCCAGTTTTGGTATGAGAGGGGCGGGATAGCCGAATATCAACGGCGCCACGATCTGGTGGTCATCCGGAACCCTCAGTGCTGCAAGAAGATCGGGGTTCTGCTGGATGAGAGCCGCTGAACCGATCCAGCAGCTGCCGATGCCGAGCGCCCAGGCGGCGAGCATCATATTCTCCGCGCAGAGTGCACAGTCGAGGAAACTCGATACGGCTTTTCTGTCACCGAGAACCAGGATCAGCACCGGGGCGTTGTAGAAGATGTTGAACCCCGGGGTCTTGAGCGCCGTAAGGAACTCCTCTGTCCCTGCCTTCCTCTCCTCTTCGATACTCTCTATGAGGATAGGTTTACAGTAATCGGATATCCTCTGCATCAGATCCCGGTCTTTTACGATCACAAACTGCCAGGGCTGAAGCCCAAGAGCGGTCGGCGCCTGGATCCCCGCTGCGATGATCGCTCCCAGGACATCATCCGGAACATCCCGGTCGATGTAGTTCCTGACGCTTCTGCGTTCCCGGATCACGGAGAAGATCTCGATAGGCTCAGTGTCTGCCATCATGGATCCCGGTTATGGTCCACTGATGGTATATATTCTGGTGCTGCAGACCCGCCCTCAGGAATCCCTTCATCCGGAAGCCTCTCCCCCCTCTCTCTTCCCGGGAACCGGAATATGCCGCTGAAATCATCCTGGTGGTCAAAGAACTCCAGGTTTCCACCCACGATCGGATAGTAACCCTTTTTAACCTCTCCGGAACACAACCACTACAGTTACTGTATTTCGGCGCGGTAGGATATGGCTGACTCGCACCAGGATCGGGCACCCTTTGATCGTGCGGTGCTCGACGCTCTTGAGGATGGACTTCTTGTGGTAGACGGCGACCGGAAGGTCAGCTGGTACAATCCGGCCATCGCACGGATCCTTGGTATCCAGAAGGATGATGCCATCGGGATGGAGCTCGACCCTCTCTTCACCGTGTACTTCCTGCCAATCATCGAGGATGACGATTCCGTGCAATCTCTCCGCCGTATCTTTGAGAACAGTGCAACACAGCCCTTTCTCCTCTGCCGTGCCCGGACCCCCGACGGCGTCCGGCGCTGTCTCTCGATATCGAGCAGGCAGGCTTTCGCCGGGACCGGGTTGCGACTCATCAAGGTCAGAGATGCTACCGCGGAGATGTATACCCATCACTTCAAGGCCGCGCTCGACCGCTCCCCGGTGGTCGTCTTTGTGCAGGATGCAGAGCTTCGCTACATCTGGTCGTACAACCAGCAACTGGGGCCCACGGATGCGTCCATCATCGGCCTGAGCGACGGGGATGTCTTTCCCGAGGAGGCCGGGCATCTCGTCGCGCTCAAACAACGGGTTCTTGAGACGGGAGAGATTGTGCGAGCTACGGTGGCATTCACCATCGCAGGTGAGCGACGTATCCGTGACCTGACGCTCAAGCCGCTTCGGGATGCAGAAGGGAGAATTGTCGGCGTTGCCGGAACAGCCTTCGACGTGACCGCGCGGAGCCGGGTGGAGGAGGCGCTCCGGGAGAAGACGCATGAGCTGAGGGAACGGATGGACGAACTCCGCTGCCTGTATACCATCGCGCATCTTGTCAAGACGCCCGGAATGACGCTCGATCAACTCCTGCAGGCGGTCGCCGATACCCTTCCCATGGGGTGGCAGTATCCGGCCAACACCGAAGTGCGGGTCACCGTCGATGGTCGGGATTACTATCGAGGCGATCCGGTGGACTCTCCCTGGAACCAGAAGAGTCCGATCGTCGTCCATGGAAAACAGGTCGGCGAGATCGAGGTGAGATGCCGCGCAGAAGTTCCGGAGGGCAACGAAGGGCCGTTCCTGCCGGAAGAGCAGATGCTGCTTGACTCCATCACGAACAGGCTCGGCCAGTTCCTGGAACAGTTGCAGGCGGAAGCGGCATTTGAGGAGAGCGAGGAGAAGTTCCGGGGGATTGCCCAGCGGAGTTTTGACCTCATCGTCACATCATACCTAAATTGTGGGCTGAACTACATATCGCCGGCGATGGAGCGGATACTCGGGTACACCCCCGAAGAGATGGTGGGTACCGATTGGGAGGACTATATCCTCCCGACGAGCCTTCTGGTCTGGAGAGAAGGGCGGCGGAGGGTTCTCCGGGGCGAGCAGGTCGAGAAGCTCCAGATCGAGGTCCGGCGAAAGGACGGGGAGACTGCCATACTGGAACTGAACGAGTCGCCGATCATCGAGAGGAAGGCGATCGTAGGCTTCCAGGTGATCGGCAGGGATATCTCAGAACGGGTCCTGCATGAGCGGCTCCGGGAGCAGGCGTTCGATATGACCGAGCGGAATATCGCCCAGTTCGCCGTTCTTGCCGACCACGTCCGCCACCCACTCCAGGTGATTATGGGGGTTGCGGATCTCCTCAGCGATGAAACAATCGCGGAGAAACTCCGCGAACAGGTCAGACGGGTCAATATGCAGATCAGCGAACTCGACCGGGAATGGATGGAGTCGCGTAAGATCCGCGAGTTTTTGAAGCGATATGAACTCTGAGCGCCCGTTCATCCGCCACACGATCACCGGGACATTACGTAACATCCCGACCTCCGGACCACAACCGTTGTCCGGAGCGCTTTCTCTCACCACCGGCGTTCTTTCTTCCCGTGCACCGGGGGTATCGCCCCCCGGATGGCGACCATCGTCTCCGGCAGGAGCACGCCCTTCTTCCCGACGACATCGGCTTGCTGGATGGTGGTGGCGTATGCTGCGAGAGCATAACTCTCGGTGAAGAGGTCGAGACCGCCCCGGACGAAGTCATCGAGTGAGAGAGGAACTGAGACCCCATAAATAGATGGATTGCTCGATACCGGACAGATCAACAGGTTCCCGCCTTTTCCTGCGGATACGACCACCACCGGGCGCACCTTCCGTCTGCCCTCTCCCCCTATGCATACGGCGGCCAGGAGAACATCTCCGCCGGCATACTGTCCCATATGCATACGGATCGACGGCGAAAACGATAAGGAGATTGATCCGGAATGCAGGGTGTGGCTCGGGATGTGTCCTGACTGCAGCGGAACAGTCATATGCTGACCGGATGGATTCGAGCCGTCGGTTTCCCGGCGAGCACGATGCTCTTCCCTCCTGTACTGAACGTAAAGGACGCCTGTACGGCAGGAGTGGCCAGCAGTGAGGTTATCGGGATCGTGGTACTCCATTTCATGAGCGATACACCTCCAATAGGTACCCGCACGGTAATGGGACGTCCGCCTACGCCCGGAGCAGCTGCGCATTGACCGCAACAATCACCGTACTCGCGCTCATCAGCACCGTTCCGGCCGCTTCTCCACCGGACGCGACTCCCCGGTGAGCACCGCCTCATTGACGTTCGTTGCTCCCTTGACCACCGTGCCGTCCACCGGCACCTTATCGCCCGAGACAAGCCGATCCACAGGCACATCGTCCACTCTCCTACCCCGGACCAGGTTGTGCCTCCCGGGGCATGATCCTGACGAGTTCCTCAAGCGCCGGCGACACCCTGAAGACCGAGCGCATCTCCACCAGATGCCCGAGGAGCACGATGTCGATCAGGGTGACGAGTTCCCAGAAGAACCCCTCCTCGCCGGTGATGCCGAGGATGACCGCTGAGCCGTATACATAAGCAACGGCGATCGCGACCGCGATGAGCGTCATCATCCCCGGCGTCCGTGCCCGCAGCTCGCTTACAATCCCGGTGAGAAACGGTCAGCCGCCATAGATATAGATGGCGGTCACAAGAGCGAGAAGGAGGGTATTCGAGCCTGAAAAATCGGATTGTGAACCTGAGAAGTTCCCGAACCGGCTCCGAGAGGAGGAGGATCGGGACCGTCAGTGCCGTTTGAGATAACAAGACGGCGCTGGAAGTCATCGAGGGCGTGGCGATGTGCATCATGGCCGGGTTGGCGAGACTCCGGAGGCCCTTTTTTGCCTGCCCCTGCCGCGCGCGCCTCGTGGTGCTGTCCCCTTCTCATGTTATCGCAGCTCACCGCATGCCCCTCATGCCCGCTCTTTCCCTGCGATCCCATCATACATCCCCTATCCATGCGCGCACCCGCTCATAGGGGCGATGCCGTTCCCGGATGTGTAAATGTATCGATCATATGTAACTGAAACGACAGAAGACATACGCCTGCTGTACTACGAATGACGGGTACTCTTCGATGAGAATGAATAGGTTTATACCTTCATAGAAGGAGCATAGTTTCTGTACTCAAATGAATTCACCTGTGAGATTGACCGAATCGTCAAAATTCTTCTGAATTTTGCTAAAATCGTCTGATATGCGCAAGAACATTTTATCCGCCTATAGAGATGAAGTACCCCTGAAAGCAAAAGAAGGTGATCCTGGCTAATGCATGACTGTGCACCCGTACATGGGGATATCCTCGTGCTGGAGAGCATCCTTGATGCTCTCGACGAGGGGTTGCTGGTCATCGATTCCGCCAACCGGGTTGCCTGCATCAACAATCGTCTGCGGCACCTGTTCGGCATCATCCACGATACATCTACCGGAGCCGATGCAGACCGCTTTATCCTCCAGACCCTGATGCCGCGTATCTCCGGGGAACCGGGCAGGATCGGGTTCGCTGCAATTCTCTCCAACCACCATCCAGCTGCCGATTTTTCATGCACGGTGCGGTTGTCCGACGGTGGTGAAGGGCGATTCCACTGTTCATGCCGGGTCGTGCATGCAGGCATACTCCGTGGCAGCCGGATCATCCGTCTCTCTCCTGATATGGGATCAGCCCGGGCTATCAAATTCCGGTCCGACGGTCATGAGCAGGGTATGGATGGCGCTAAAAGGCGGCGGATAGAGGAGATCCTATCGGAAAGCGAGGAACGATACAGATTCCTTGTCGAGAACCTCAACGAGGGTATTGCACTGGTCGACAGGGAAGGCATCGTGGTCTTTGCAAACCAGCGGGCGGCCGAGATCGTCGATTACCCGATCACCGGAATTGCCGGCGCTCCGGTCTCAATGTTTATCGATGAAGCGAGCGCCAGATGCCTGGAAGGATACCTGCAGGACCTGGGCCAGGGTGGGCGGGCGATTCTTGAGATCGACCTGATCCGGGGTGATGGCAGTTGTATCCATACGCTGATCGCAACCACCCCCATCATCGATGCAGGCGGCACATGCCGGGGATTCCTTGCCGGTGTCCAGGACATCACACTCTTAAAGCAGATGGAGGCTCAGCTCCGCGAGAACGAGGAGAAGTACCGGTCTCTCGTCGAACTCTCGGCCGAAGCGACGTTGATCCACCAGGACGACATCATCACCTACATCAACCCGGCCGGCATGCGGCTTCTTGGTGCACAGGACTCCGGGGCGATCGTTGGCAAGAACATACTTGATATCATACATCCTGAGTTCCGGGACCTCGTCATATCGTTCAACGCCCGGGATCTACGGGGGGAGGAGTCTCCGCTCATCGAGCTGCCGATCATAAGGCTTGATGGTACGACGATCTTCATAGAGGGGCGGAGCACCCGGACGCTATTTGCAGGAAAACCCGCCATCCAGACCATTGCGCGAGATATTACCCACCGGAAGCAGGCGGAGGAGCAACTGCAGGCGAGGAACCGGCATCTTCTGCTGCTCAACCGGATCATCGGCACATCTGCCTCGACCTGCCTGCCGGGAGAACTGCTGGAGACCGCGCTCAACCAGACGCTCGATCTCCTCGGCTACGATGGCGGCGCTATCTACTGTCTCGATTCCCGTCAAGGGAAGGGTGTTCTCCGGTGCTGGCGAAACATGCCGGATGCATGCTCTGGACTGATAGAAACCGCACTCGAGACTGTGTTTTCTGATGCCGTCACCGTAGGCCTTCCGTGTTATCTTGAGCGGGTTCGTGACCTGGACGCCGCTGATTCGCATCTCCTTAAAGAATTCGGGTTTGCCACGCTCGCCTGCATCCCGCTCCTTGTCGAGTCCAACATTGCCGGGGTGCTCCTCGTCGGGAGCGGGAGGCGTGGCTCCTTCGCCGATGACGAACGTGCGATCCTCGGCGCCGTCGGGCGCGAGATCGGGATCAGTATCCTGCGCGGGATGCTCTACCAGAGGCTTGAAGCAGCAAACCGGGAGGCAAACCTCTACCTCGATATCCTCACCCACGATATCCGGAACGCGGATAATGTTGCAAACATCTATGCCGACCTCCTCATCGACGACCTTGAGGGGGAACAGAGAAGATGTGCCCTGAAACTGAAGGCCGGGATCAAGAAGAGCATCGAGATCACCGCGAACGTCGCCACCCTCAGGAAGATCCAGGAGGGACAGACCGGGCTTGTGCAGCAGAACCTGCACGATGTGATCGAGGCGGAGATCACGCACTTCCCCGACCTCTGTATCCAGTACTCTGGATGGCATGTGGGGATCTTCGCCGACGATCTCCTTCCCGAGATCTTTACAAACCTCATCGGCAACGCCGCAAAATACGGTGGGCCTGACGTCAAGGTCATGGTTGCAGTCGATGATCTCGATGACGAGACCGTCATCGTCACCGTTGCCGACACAGGCCCCGGGGTTCCGGATGATGCGAAGGAATCAATCTTCTTTCGGTTCGAGCGGGAAGGCGGCCAGCGGGGAAGCCAGGGTCTCGGACTCTCGATCTGCCGGATGCTTGCCGCACGCTACGGTGGTCGGATCTGGGTCGAAGATCGGGTCCCGGGCCGTCTCACCGAGGGCGCGGCATTCCGGTTCACCCTCCGGAAAGCCGGGCGCGACCGAGACGTGTAATCACATCCCTCTGGCTCCTGTATTCAGGCTCTTTCCCCCCGGTACGCCTGATACAGCCTCTCCTGGAGGAACGATCAGATTTTATTCCTTCCACGGTAGAGATTGTACCCATGCATAGGATTCTTCTTCTCCTCTTTGCCGGTATCCTCCTCACCGCCGGGTGCTTCACCGCGAGCCAGCCCCCGGTTGAGGCGGAAGTCGCGTTGATCACCCCGGCGGACGAGAGTCCTCTCTTCGGCGGTCCGGCAACGTATGCCGGGCTTATCGGCGAGTGGACACCCCGACTTCCGACCAACTACAGTCTGGTGTATGTCGTCATCCCGCCTGACAACGCGACGCCGCCGCACCGCCTGTTCGGGGCGGCGGAACTTGTCTACGTGCTCGGCGGCACGGCGGAGATCCAGTGTGATGGCGAGACCGTGACCGCCCGCGAGGGAGAGACCGTGCTCCTGCCGGAAGGAGTGCTGCAATCGATAGGTTCTATCGGCGATGGCGACCTCCGCTACCTCAGCGTCGTCCAGCCGCCTTTCACGCCCGATGTCGAGATTTCAGGCGACGATCTTGCCGCGTTCGGCATGACGACGAACAAGATGCCGATCGTCGTTGCCAGCCCGGGGGCAGAGGCCGAGCAGAGCCTTGATTCCGGTGCAGCGGTCTATTCCCTCCTGAACCCGGTTCCAATGGATGAGACGGCGATCCCGATCGACTACAGTCTCGCGTATGCCGAACTCCTCCCGGACGGATACCTCGACTATGACGGAATCCGCGGTTCGTCGGATCTCCTCTACGTGATCGAAGGAGAGATCCTGGTCACCACGCGCGACGGCACGGCAATTCGGGTCCCTGCCGGGAATGCTGCGTATATCCCGCCGGATGTCGTGAAGGAGACCCGGAATACCGCCGGTTCGACGACGCGGCTTCTTTCCTTCATTGACCCGGCCTGGACGCCGGAGAAGACCGACCTCTGGGAGTGACTACTCCCACGACTAAAGTCGTGGGCATCTATGCTTTCGCAAGAGATTGTAGTCCCAATCTCATAATATTGATCGACGCGTTGAGATCCCGGTTCATACTAAGCCCGCAGTACGGACAATTGTGAACGCGATCCGACAACGTCTTTTTCACGATTTGACCGCACTGCAAACACATCTGTGACGTCTGCTTTGGATTAATACGGACAACGGTACAACCAGCATCTCCCGCTTTGTTCGCCGTTGTCGAAATAAGAAGGTTCCATGCAGCGTCACCGATACTCTTCGCAAGACAATGGTTTGCCATCATGTTCTTGATATTTAAATCCTCGAACACGACGGTACCATACGTATCGGTCAACTCGTTCGCCAATTTGTTGATGAAATCTTTTCTTCGGTTCGCGATCGTTTCATGGATATGCGCGATCACAATCCGTTGTCGCCTTTGTTCCGGGGTACCCTTCGCAAGTTTTGCAAACTTCCGTTGCGCTTTCGCAAACTTCTTCTCATCTTTCCGGAACCATCGGGGATTCGCCACGGTGGTTCCATCGGATAACGTACAGAAGGTTTCAAGCCCAACATCGATCCCGACAACCCGATCGTTATGCGGAGTTGGCACGGAACGCGTCGACTCCACTTCGACTGAGAACGACGCATACCATTTCCCGGTTGCCATACGTCGAATCGTTAACGTCTTGATAGTGCCTTCTACAGGACGGTGGAGGATAATCGGGATATCGCCGATCTTGGAGGCACAAAGGTGGGTACCAGCATCGTTCAGGTGAAACCCGGACTGCGGATACGTGATGCTATCATAACGCCCATACCCTTTAAACCGGGGATAGCCGGGATCTTCGCCATTCTTAACGCGACGGAAGAACGCTTGATACGCGAGATCCACTCGAACCTACACGTTCTGAAGAACTTGAGAATGTACCAGCTTCAGAGTCGGAGTCTCGCGTTTCCATTGCGTCAATAAACCGTTGGTCGCGTACAACGAAACCGATTTATTCTCGGTTTCGTATGCACGTTTGCGATACGCTAACGTATCATTATAGACGCGCCGACAAACCTCTAAACTCCGATTGAGAATCGAAGTTTGATGTTTCGTCGGATACAGTCGATACTGATACGTTTTACGCATTAACGAATTGATTGATATGATAGCATAAATGGATTATGGCGACATGACGACGGCATTCATCCCACGACTAAAGTCGTGGGCTTTCTGCCTGTTGGATCGTAAATCCCCACCTCCCTTTCAGGGAGGGATACCGGTACCCGGCCGGCCTATCCTGAGGGCATTTGCGATCACTGCGAGCGAGAGCCCCATATCCCCGAACGCCACCGCCATCCAGAGCGTGACCAGCCCGAAGACCGCGAGGGCGGTGATGCCGAGTTTCACCACGATCGCCGTCGCGACGTTCTGCCGGACGACCGAGACCGTCTTCTCCGAGAGGGCGACGAGGTAGGCGACCCGTGCGATGTCATCCTCCATCACGACGATATCGGCCGCCTCGATCGCGACGTCTGAGCCGATCGCTCCCATTGCGACCCCGACGTTCGCCCGCGCGAGCGCCGGTGCATCATTCACGCCGTCGCCGACCATCACCACGAGCCCGTGGCGATCCATCAGCCGTTCGATCATTGCCACCTTGTCCTCCGGCAGGAGCCCGGCGTGGCACTCGTCGATCCCGATGCGGCGGGCAACCGCTTCCCCGACGCGCTCGTTGTCTCCGGTGAGCATCACCGTCCTGATGCTTCGTGTCCTGAGAGCCGCAACCATCTTCTCCGCGTTCTTCTTTACCACATCCGAGAGGGCGATAAGCCCGATCACCCCTGAGGCGGTGCCGACAAGGACGACGGTCTTCCCCTCGCTTTCCAGCCGATCGTAGGTTGGTCGCCATGCCCCGTCATCTCTGCCGGCGACAAGCGCCTCGTTCCCGAGGAGGTAGGTTTCGCCGCCGATCGTCCCCCGAACGCCTCTT
>JBAYQF010000012.1:0-14270 GCA_041677325.1 Methanoculleus sp. | reverse complement strand
GACCTCAACTATGCCCGGGCGGTGATGGCACGCTACGATATCCGGGGCGAGGTCTTCATATCGCCGGTGGAAGGGTCCGACTACCGCGCCATCGCAGACAGTATCGTCGAGGAGAACCTCCCGGTGAGGTTCCAGTTGCAGCTCCACAAGATCCTGGGGATACAATGAAGAGAGCGGTATGCCTCCTCTCGGGCGGGATGGACTCCACAACGCTCGCCTACGTCGCAAAGGATATGGGATACGGGATCATCGCGCTCCACTTCACCTACGCCCAGAGGACGGAGGCAAAGGAGCGTGAATGCGCCCGAACTATCGCTGGACGGCTCAACGCCCTCGATTTCGTCGAGATCGGCCTCGAACACTTCAAGATGATCGGGGCATCGAGTCTGACCGACACCTCGATCCCCGTCGAGGAGTGCGGTGACGAGGAGGAGGGCGTCCCGAACACCTACGTGCCCTTCCGAAACGCAAACCTCCTCGCCATCGCAACGAGCCTCGCGGAGGCCCGCCGGGCGGATGCGATATTCATCGGCGTCCAGACAGCAGACTACCCGGGTTATCCCGACTGCCGGCCGGAGTTCATCGAGGCGTTTCAGCGTGTGGTCGATCTCGGTACGGCGGCCGACCCCCGGATCACCCTGATGACGCCGTTTGTCCGGATGTCGAAGACTGAGATCCTCAGGACGGGGCTCGCGCTCGGCGTCCCCTATGAACTGACCTGGTCGTGCTACCAGGAGAACGACCGGGCATGCGGTGTCTGCTCTTCCTGCCGCTACAGGATAGAGGCGTTCAGGAAGCTCGGGCTTGAGGATCCTATCGAGTACAGGAGATAATGATGGAGATCTACCGCGGCAAGAGGCTCACCGTCGAAAAAAAAGAGATCGTCCTCCCGGACGGGAGGAAGAAGGAGCGGGTGGTGATCCACCCCGGCGGCGCGGTTGCAATCCTCCCGGTCGCCGGAGACGACTGCTACCTCATCCGGCAGTACCGGTTCGCCATCGACGATTACATCTTCGAGGCGCCGGCCGGCACCATCGATGAGGGCGAAGAGCCGCACGAGACCGCGCACCGGGAGCTGATCGAGGAGACCGGGATGAAGGCGGAGACATTCACCCCGAAAGGCTGGATCTACCCCTCCCCGGGGTATACCGATGAACGGATCTGGCTCTACCTCGCAGAAGGGCTCTCGCCGAGCTCGGACTATACGATGGACGACGATGAGGTGATCGAGGTCGTCCGCATCCCGATACGGGATCTCGGGCCGATGGTTACGGACGGAAGGATCGTCGATGCGAAGACGATCTGCCTGATCTGCCGGTGCCTGGCATGACGGACCGGAAAGATCAGCGAATGTGCGCAGATTTATGCCGTCCCGGACGAAAGATCTAGTAGCTCCGATATATGAACAACATTCTTCAGATGGCCTGGTGAAACCCCGATGGAAGAGACGCAAGGGATGGATACCGCGCGAAAGCGCTACGAATTTAAGAAGATGCTTGAGAGGCTTGCGGAGAAGGAGGGGAGCGGCACCGAGCTGATCACACTCTATATTCCTCCGGATAAGCAGATATACGACGTGACCGCCCAGCTCCGCGACGAGTTCGGCCAGTGTGCAAACATAAAGAGCAAACAGACCCGGACAAACGTCCAGAGTGCTATATCCTCCATCCTCTCCCGCCTGAAATACTACAAACGCCCGCCTGAGTACGGCATGGCGGTCTTCTGCGGCACAATCAATATCGGCGGCGACCGCACCGACCTCGAATGCGAGATCATCGAGCCGCCCGAGCCGCTTAATACCTATCTGTACCGGTGCAGTTCCACGTTCGAACTCGAGCCGCTGGAGCAGATGCTCGGGGAGAAGGAGGTTTACGGCCTCATCGTCCTCGACCGGAGGGAGGCCTACGTAGGGTTCCTCCGCGGCAGCCGGATCGAACCGATCCGCGGCGTCACATCGACGGTTCCCGGCAAACAACGGAAGGGCGGCCAGTCGAGCGTCCGGTTCCAGCGGCTGCGGCTGATCGCCATCAACGAGTTCTACAAGAAGATCGGCGATCTCGCAAGCGAGGTCTTCCTCGCCGAGAAGGACTTCTTCGAGCGGTTCAAAGGCGTGTTGATCGGCGGCCCGACCCCGACGAAGGAGGAGTTTGAAGCAGGCGGCTACCTCCATCACGAACTGCAGAAACGGATCATCGGGCTCTTCGATGTATCCTACACGAACGAGTCCGGGCTTGCCGAGCTCGTTGAGAACGCATCGGACGCCCTGAAAGGCCTTGATATCATCAAGGAGAAGGGCGTGATGAACCGGTTCCTCCAGGAGCTGGTCAAAGATGACGGAGCGGCCGCTTACGGTGAAGAAAGCGTCAGGAAAAACCTGGAACTCGGCGCCGTCGATACCCTCCTCCTCTCCGACAGGCTCCGGAGGGCCCGGCTGAAACTCGTCTGTCAGAACGGCGACTACACCGAGGAGCGGACGGTCAGCATCGAGCCGGGCAAGCACATCAAGGACCTTGACTTCGGCGCCTGCCCGAAGGATGGCGGGACGCTCTACGTGACCGAAGAGAGCGATATCATCGATGAGCTGACAGCGCTCGCTGACCAGAGCAACGCGGCGGTCAAGATCATATCCGATGATTTCGAGGAAGGCTCGATGCTTTACAGCGCATTCGGCGGGATCGCTGCAATTCTGCGTTATAGGACAGGATACTGATGATGTACCAGGAGAAGTACCACCAGATAGAGCGCATGCTCCGGGCATGCACCGGCGAGGAGGACGTCCTCCTCACAGCAGGAGGGGATCACGCCGATCTCGCCTCGACGGTAGCGTTCAAACTTGCGAAGAAGGAGAGGCAGGCACCCCAGAAGATCGCCGTTGCTATCGCGGAAAAACTCGGGGGAAGCCCCGAACTCGGCGATATCAGGGTCGAGGCGGCAGGGCCCTACGTCAACTTCAGGTTCGGCCCGTCGCTCCTCGCCGAAGCGGTCGGGGAGGCGCTTGAGCCGGACTACGGCGCCCTTTCCCGGCGAACGGGGCGGGTTGTCCTCGAACACACGAGCGCAAATCCGAACGGGCCGCTCCATGTCGGCCACATCCGAAACACCGTCATAGGCGATACCCTTGCCCGGGCGTTCCGGAAAGCCGGCTACCCGCTCGAGGTGCAGTATTACTTAAACGATATGGGCCGCCAGATCGCCATCGTCTCCTGGGGATTCGAGAACCTCGGTATCACCAGGGAGGAGGGCGAGAAGGCCGACCACTATGTCGCCAGGGTCTACATCGCGGCAAACAGGGAGATCGAGAAGAACCCCGGGATCGCCGACGAGATCGACCGCCTCATGCAGATGGTGGAACGCGGCGAAGCCGGGACCGTCGCGAGGTTTCGGAGAGCCGTCTCCCTCTGCACCGAGGGGATCAAGGAGACCCTTGCCGCTCTGAACGCCCAGCACGACCGGTTCGTCTGGGAGAGCGATTTCATCCGGATCGGCGACGTCGACCGGATCGTCGAGCAGGTCAGGCGTCTGCCGCAGGCGCACGAGGACGAGACGCTCTGGGTCGACCTCTCGGAGTGCGGCTTCGAGAAGAAGTATATCCTCCGGCGGAGCGACGGCACATCGGTCTACAGCACCCGCGATCTCGCCTACCACACCTGGAAGGCGCGCAACTACGACCGGATGATCGACATCCTCGGCGCGGACCACAAACTGATCGGCGCCCAGCTCCAGGCCACCCTCAAACTCCTCGGCGAGCAGCCGCCCGAGATCGTCTTTTTCGAGTTCGTCTCCCTCCCCGAGGGCTCGATGAGCACCCGGGCGGGGAAGTTCGTCTCGGCGGACGCGCTGATCGAGGAGGTTACCGCAAAGGCATTCGAGGAGGTGACCGTCCGCCGGCCGGAACTTCCCGAAGGGGAGCGGCGCTCGATTGCAAAATCGGTCGCCATCGCCGCCATCCGCTACGACATCGTGAAGGTCTCCCCGGAGAAGAGTACGGTCTTCGACTGGAAGGAGGCGCTCGACTTCGAGCGGCAGAGTGGCCCCTACATCCAGTACGCTCATGCCCGGGCTTGCAGCATCCTTGAGAAAGCAGGGGAGTTCGAGCGAGCCTGCACCTACGAGACCGGGCACGAGATCGCGCTCACCCGGCACCTCGCCCGGTTCCCGGCCGTCATCGAGCAGGCCGTCGAGGAACTCCGGCCGCATCTCCTCGCCTTCTACGCCCGCGAACTCGCCGACCTCTTCAACGCCTTCTACCACTACGACCCGGTCTTGAAGAGCGAAGGCGAGACCAGAAAGAGCCGCCTCACCCTTGTGGATGCGGTCAGGAACACCTTGAAGGAGTCCCTCGCGACTCTCGGTATCGATGCGCTCCGAAGCATGTAAGGCCCTCCGGAGGCAGGGCTACCAGTTCGTCAACCCTGCCTCTTCGGCGGCCGTAAAGCCCTGCATGTGGAACAAACGAGCACTCAAGGGCGGGGATATGTGCTACAAGGCGCAGTTCTACGGCATCGAGAGCCACCGCTGCGTCCAGATGACGCCGACGTTGCGGTGCAACCAGCAGTGCCTCTTCTGCTGGCGGTCGTTCGAGCACGAGGTCGTGGAGGAAGAGGAGTGTCCGCCGGACGAGATCATAGGGAATCTCCGCCGCCTCCAGAAGAGGGCGCTCGCGGGCTACAAGGTCTCGCCCTACGTCGCGCCGGAACGGTTCGCCGAGGCACTCGACCCCACGATGGTCGCGATATCCCTCTCGGGGGAGCCGACCTGCTACTCCCGTCTCCCGGAACTGATCGACGGCCTCAATCAGGATGGGTACACGACATTCCTCGTCTCGAACGGCACCCGGCCGGACGTCCTCGCCCGGTGCCGGCCCTACCAGACCTACGTCTCCCTCGATGCTCCCGACCGGGAGACCTATCTCGCCCTCTGTCGGCCGAAGGAGGATTACTGGGAGAAGGTGCAGGAGAGCCTCTCGGGGCTCAGGGAGCGCCGGTCGGCCGTCCGCACCACGGTGGTGCGCGGCTACAACGACTTCGCACCCGATCGCTACGCGGCGATCTACCAGGACTCCGGCGCCCGGTTCGTGGAGGTGAAGGGATATATGTATCTGGGATACAGTAGAAACCGATTGCAGAGGACTCAGATGCCTGAACACCGCGAAGTGAGAGCGTTTTCAGAAAAGATCGCAGAACACTGCGATTATCATATCAAGGACGAGAGCCCGATAAGCCGGGTCGTCTGCCTGGAGCGAGACGTATGAGATTCGATGTGGAAGAGTTCAAGAAGAGGGCAAGAGAAGACTTCGAGCACGCCTGGCACGAAGGGCCGTCGGTCCTGACGCCGGCCGGGGTCGCAGGCCGGTATCCCCGATTGAAGTATACCCGTGCAACGGCGCACCCGATCTTCGAGATCGTACAGCGGCTCCGCGAGACCTACCTTTCGATGGGGTTTGACGAGGCGATCAACCCCGTCATCATCGAAGAGTCGGACATCTACCGGCAGTTCGGGCCCGAGGCCATGGCCGTCCTCGACCGGGTCTTTTACCTCGGCGGCCTGCCCCGCCCGAACGTCGGGATCGCGCGGAAACAGATCGAGGGGATCGAGGCGATCCTCGGCCGTGCGGTATCGCCGGAGACAGAGGCGAAACTCCGCGAGACCCTCCACGGCTACAAGAAGGGGACGATCGACGGCGACGAACTGGCGCACGAACTCGCGGCCGTCCTCGATGCCGACGATGCCGCCGTTGTGCATATCCTGGATGCGGTCTTCCCTGAGTTCCGGGAACTGGCCCCCGAGTCGTCGCGAAACACCCTCCGGAGCCACATGACGAGCGGCTGGTTCCTGACGCTCTCCTCTGTCTGGGAGAAGCGACGCCTTCCGATACGGCTCTTCTCGATCGACCGGTGCTTCCGGCGGGAGCAGGAAGAAGGCCCCACCCGCCTGATGACCTACCACTCGGCCTCCTGCGTCGTTGCGGGGGAGGACGTCACCCTCGAGGAGGGAAAAGCCGTCAGCGAAGCGCTCCTCTCGGCCTTCGGGTTTGAAGAGTTCCGGTTCCAGCCTGACGAGAAGCGGTCGAAGTACTACATGCCCGACACCCAGACGGAGGTCTACGCCCGGCACCCGGTTCTCGGGTGGGTGGAGGTCGCCACGTTCGGCATATACTCGCCCTCGGCGCTCGCCGAGTACGGGATCGGCGTGCCGGTGATGAACCTCGGCCTCGGGGTGGAACGGCTCGCGATGATCGCCTACCGGTCAAACGACGTCCGCGAACTCACCTACCCGCAGTTCTTCCCGCATGCCCTCTCCGACCGCGAGATCGCAGGCGCCGTCCGGCTCCGCGAGGAGCCCGCGTCCGCCGTCGGGAAGCAGATGGCGGAGGCGATCCGTGCAACGGCTGCAGAGCACGCCGCCGCCCCGGGCCCGTGCGCCTTCACCGCATGGAAGGGCGAGATCGCCGGTAGAGAGGTCGAGGTGATCGTCGAAGAGCCCGAGTCCAACTCGAAACTCTGCGGGCCGGCCTGTGCAAACGAGGTCTACGCCCACAACGGCGCGGTGCTCGGCGTCCCGGACACCGAGAAGTGGGCAACCGTCCGACAGGAAGGCGTCTCGACCGGTATAACCTATCTCGACGCTGTGGCGGGCCTTGCCGCCACCCGGATAGAAGAGGCGGCACGTTGCGGCGAGGCGACCTCCGTCCAGGTGAAGATGTCGAAACTCCCCTCCGACGTCAACCTGCGCATCGAGGAGTACGCTATGCGCTACATCACCGACCACAACAGGAAGGTGGATCTCCGCGGCCCGGTCTTCCTGACGGTCAGGTCGGTCATCCCGGAGCAACCGACCCGATAACACTCTCTTTCCGCTTCGCCCTCCCTCTTTTCCCGATTGTGCACTCCTTGAGCAGGGGCAGCACGTCCCGCTGGGCGATCAGGTTGAACCTCGCCCGGCTCGGCGCGAGGCCGACCTTGATCGAGTAGGCATCCGGCGGCACAACCTCGAAGAGATCTTCGTCCGTCCGGTCATCCCCGATGGCGAGGATGAAGTCCCAGGTGTGCCCGGAGATCCAGCTCAGCGCCGCCCGCCCTTTGTTGACAGCGTTGTTCTTGATCTCGATCACCTTGTTCCCCTCCATGACGCCGACGTCGAGGTTGGAGGTCAGGTGCAAGAGATCGTCTTTGAGTTCCGTTGCCCTCTGCGTGCCGAGCACCGGTTCGGTCCTCCGGTAGTGCCAGACGAGGGAGTAATCCTTCTCCTCAATGAAGGCACCGGGCGTGCGGTCGGTGTAGAGTTCGAGGAGCGGGTGGATCTGCTCCTTCCATTCATCCGAGAGCGCCTCAGGCATCCGCCACTCCCCGGAGCGCTCTCTTGTCCAGACCCCGTGCTCAGCGATGATCCCGATATCCATATCCCCGAACCAGGAATCCAGCGTATGCCGATCCCTGCCGCTGATCACCACCACCTCGTTCCCGGGCGTCCGGGCAAGAGAAGTGAGCACTTCTCGTGTCGTTTCGCCGGGAATCGCCTTCTGCGGCCTGGAAGCGAACGGGACCAGGGTGCCGTCGTAGTCGAGGAGGAGGAGACGGTCGTTCGCGGCACTGTAATTCGCGATCAGGGTATCACGGATGGCGGGAGTGACAATCTGTTCAGAACGCTCGACCCTGACCGCCCGGGCATCACTCAGGCGCACGAGGAAATCGCCGACCCAGTGTTCGATGTCGTAGCGCATCAGCCTCTTCTGCATTGTCCGGTTCCGCTCGACCTGCTCCTTCTCCGGCATGGCAAGCGCCGTCTCGATCGCCTCGATCACTGCGTCCTGGTCGTTTGGGTTGACGATGATCGCCTCACCGAGTTCTTCGGCCGCCCCTGCCATCTCGGAGAGGACGAGGATACCAGTGCCGTCGGTTCTCGTGGCGATGTACTCTTTCGCCATCAGGTTCATGCCGTCACGGAGCGGCGTCACCAGGGCGACGTCGGCGGCGCTGTAGAACGCGACAAGCGTCTCGAACGGGAGGAAGTTGTAGTAATAGTGAACGGGAACCCAGTCGGTCGTCCCGTACTTCCCGTTGATCCTCCCGACGAGTTCGTCGATCTGTTTCTTCAGCGCCTGGTAACTGCTGACGGACGTTCGGGACGGGACCGCGACGAGGACGAGAGAGACCTTCCCCCGATAGTCCGGCTTCTTCTCAAGGAGCGCATCGAACGCTTCGAGCCGGAGCGGGATCCCCTTTGTATAGTCCAGGCGGTCGAAGGAGAGGATGAGCTTACGTTCCCCGTACTTCTGCCGGATCCGGGTTATCTCCCTCTGGACAGGAGTGCTCCCCGCTGAGTCGGCGAACCGGTGGTAGTCGATGCCCATCGGGAAGAGGTCGGCCCGTATCACCCGTGTGCCGGTCCTGATTTCACCGAAGGTATGCTCATACCCGAGGAGGCGCCGGACACTGGAGAGGAAGTGGCGGACGTAGCCGTAGGTGTGAAACCCGATGAGGTCCGCCCCAAGAAGGCCGGAGAGGATCTCCTTCCTCCAGGGCAGGTTTCGGAAGACCTCAAACGACGGGAAGGGGATGTGGTGGAAGTAACCGATCTCGGCATCGGGGAGGTGCTCCCGGAGCATCTCGGGGAGGAGCATCAGGTGGTAGTCGTGAACCCAGATGGTGTCGCCCGGCCTCGCCGCCTCCAGCACGGCGTCGCAGAACTTCTCGTTCACCCGCCGGTAGACGGTCCACGTCTTCGGGTCGTACTCTGCGTGGAGGTTGAAGTAGTGGAGGAGCGGCCAGAGGGTGTTGTTGCAGAACCCGTCGTAGTAGTGCCTGATGTCGTACGGGGAGAGAAAGACCGGGTGGCACTGCTCTCTCCTGAGCGTATCGATGATCCGGTCCCTCTCCTCGCTCTGCTGCTTTGAGACGTTCAGGCCGGGCCACCCGACCCAGAGGCTCTCGCAGGATTTGTAAAACGAACCGACCCCGGTTGCAAGGCCGCCGACACTCCGCTGGAGGTGGAGATCGCCGTTCTTTCGGGATACGTTGATGGGAAGCCTGTTTGAGACTATCAGTAACCTCTTCATGGTTAGACCCTGTCCATGCAAGGATGTGATCAGCATCCAGAGAATCTCAACCAAAATTAATGTTTTGGAGAATACTCGATAAATTTCAGATATCATAGTATCAGCGAGCGCGGTCTATCCCTGGCTGATTCCCGGTATACAGGCTCCGGACATACCGCGCATGCTGGAACACGGCGATCACGTCGGGATATCCGAGGCTCCGACTGTCTGCCGTCCGCCTGTGCTCTCCGGGAACACAAACAGGCATGATCAACACTCCCCCGAACCATCCGGGACGATGGCGGGTTCCCGGGGAGGAACGCCTCATCTTTGCCGGTATACCAGGCCTCCGGCATATCCTTCCAGGAACCGTAACGAGGTCCCGGGACCGGGAAAAGTCTTATCAGAGGGCGCGCCGGAGTTCTGGTATGCCCAATCCTGAGACGCTGGAGGAATATCGCAGGAGAAGAGAGTTCTCCCGGACGCCGGAACCATACGGAGAGAGCGAGACAGCAGGTGCCCATCCGCGTTTCATCATCCAGAAACATGCAGCAACCACGCTCCACTACGACTTCCGCCTGGAGGCCGATGGAGTGCTGAAGTCCTGGGCGGTCCCAAAAGGGCCATCTATGGATCCAAAGGAGAAACGCCTTGCCATACCGACGGAAGACCATCCGCTCGACTACGCTGACTTTGAGGGGATCATACCGGAAGGAAATTATGGTGCCGGGACGGTCATCGTCTGGGACCGGGGTTTCTACCAGAACCGCACCGAGAAGGCCGGGGAGAGGGTCGGGGTCACTGAGGCCGTCCGGAACGGTCATCTATCGTTCTGGCTGGATGGGGAGAAGATCCGGGGCGGATATGCCCTCACCCGTTTCAGGACGGGGAAGGGCGAGGCCTGGCTGCTCGTGAAGATGAACGATGCGGAGGCCGACCCCGGCAGAGATCCGGTCGCGGTGGAGCCCCGATCGGTTGTCTCGGGACGGACAATTGAGGAGATCACGGAAGGGAGGGATGGGTGACGGGAAAATCGCCGCAGAAACGAAAATATCCCGGGTTTCCCGTCGAGACAGGTGAGTTCATATGCCCGTTCTGCGGCAGGCGATACCCCACGCTCGAGGCCCTTCACACCCATATCCGGCGCACACACCAGCGCCCCCCGGTAATCCGGTGAGAACCGGGCCGGGTGCGGCGGGTCATGCCCGGAAGAACGATGTGGGGCGTATGACAGGGCGGCGGGGTGCGCGTTGCCCGGCAAAGATGCCCGGATTTCAAAGGCCGAACGAGGGGTCCCGTAGTCATCGCCGGGAAATCCCCTGAAGGGAACACAGCCCATTACGGCGTTTGATACACGATATCTCTTATTTATCGACCTTTATCGCCCAGGACGAGATCCACGGGTCATGCCGGACAGGATCTGTATTATAAGACCCCTTCTGCCCGAAAACCCCCGAAGCAAAGCCCGTGGAAAAAATCCCCTCACGGGATTGATTCACACATAGTATTACTCCACCACACCCAAACAGCTACGAAAACACGAATAAGCCATGTAAAGTCGTAATTTTCAATTTTTGTCGAGATTGTGTCCTAGAATTTCAGATACCCCGGAATTACTCACTCCTAAACGGGAAATAAGGGCTATCCTCCATTAGTACCATGGATAAGTTTAAAATCAGAACTATCAAAAACTACTCGGATCAAACGATCAGAGTTTGTCTCGAAGGTGAGAACATGGCAAGCAAGATAATGACAAACAACGTTGCAGCGAGCAACGTTATGGCAGAGGCGGTAAGCGACGCAGAGATCGTTGCACAGTTCAAACAGCGTGGGTGCTGGGGACTGTACACGAGCGTTGACCTGAAGGGGTGCGACCCGGCATCGATACGGGATGCAGAGAAGATTCACCGGTTCATCATCGAGTTATGTGATCTCATCGACATGAAAAGGTTCGGCGAACCACAGATCATCCACTTCGGCCCGTGTGAGAGAGTCGCAGGGTTTTCCATGACCCAGCTCATCGAGACATCGCTCGTCTCCGGCCACTTCGCGAACGAGACCAACGCGGCCTACCTCGATATCTTCAGCTGCAAGGAGTATGAACCCTCGAAGGCAGCGGAGTTTTGCAGGGACTTTTTTGGAGCAGAGACGGTAACCTACCAGGTACTGTTCAGAGACTGAATACGAATATATCATCTAGAAAGATTACTTCGGCGGTACAATGACGGCGGAGAGCACCTGCCATCTCTCGCCGGCCTGAAGAGAACCCGCGACGACGGGAGGAGAACCCTCCCACCAATGTTTTCAACGATGGTTCCCTTCCTGCCCCCTCTGGATGGGAAGAACCGGATATCTGAGAGGAGCATCGCGCCTCACACACCGGGGTATGCCGGGTCAATCGGTTCACGGTACCACGGTAAAACCGATCATAGAGCCAGAAAGCGCCGGAACACTTTCACAGGGCGTTCTCGCAGACATCTCCTGCAATTTCCTTCGCGGTTTCTGCAGAGCATGTACCATCTGCATCGCCAGCAGCCTCCCTGCAGGGAGCACAGGGAGACTCCAGAAAATGTCCGTGTACGGCATCCTATCGGATATCGCCATGACCGCCCCCGCCTTCAGGAGGGGTCGAGGGCTGCCCGCCTCTTTACGGGGTAGAGCGGGAAGTTCACCACGCGAACCCATCTCATACATCCCCCGGCAATCCGTATCATCACCGTGGCAGAGCATCCGCCACAGTCCGGATAGCAGGTGAGAAAAACACCAGGACGGATACGGACGAAGTCTCGGGATAGAAGACGGGTTTCTGAAAAAAAGAGAGGGTTTCAGGGAGACTCGTAGGGGTTCCGGAGACCCTTCGGGGTTCCGTCCGCCTTGAGTCCAGCCGTCTTACGTGCATCCACGTTCTTCTGGTTCTTCGTGATCTTCTCGGTGGCGAGCTTCGTAACGAGGTCGAGACCGGGTTTGACCTGATCGATCGGCTTCGTCTCGAAGTAACCATCGGCGATCGCGCCGTCCCAGACCGCGTTGCCCTTCATGCTCCGCACGAAGACCGTGCTCCAGCCGTCGGGGCTTCCGACGGATCCGCTCGAGATGTCGGCGAGGTTCGCGACGTAGTCCAGACAGACGTTGCAGCCGGGCTGCACGTACTTGTGGATCAGCTTGAGCGGCATCTGGCTGACGGCACCGCGTTCGGTGTAGACCGTGAACTTGCCCTTGCCGATGTCCATCTTCACGACGGACTCCATCTTCTGGTTGCAGTGGTCCTCGACGATTGCCTCGAGCGCCTGGTAGGAGAGATTCTCCATGCAGAAGATGCCGAGCGCAAGAGCGATCTTGTCGTCGACGTCACGCATCCCGATCGGGTAGAGCTGCGCCTTCCGGACAGCCTGGATCTGGCACGGGGTGCCGACGATACCGACACGGTCAAGACCGTAGCTCCGGGTCGCCTCCTTGATCAGGGAGAGGTTCGGGCTGATGGTGTAGCGCGTTCCGGCAGAGGCCAGAAGTTCGGCCTTCGTCGTAACGACCATGGGCTCCGGCTTCCAGGGCTCGTCCCCCGGGCCTGCGACGATGGCACCATCGATGATGCCTTTCTCGAGGGCGTAGGCAAAGAGCGTCGTGATGATGCCGCCGTCCTGTGCCTTCTTCAGGATCTCCCTGTCGGTCGAACGGGCCGCAATCACGGATTTGTAGTTACCGAGTACGTCCATCTTTTTCACCTCACTGCATGGCTCCCTTGATGGCATCCATGATGCCCTCATAGTTGTTCATGACGTCGAAGTTGAACCAGCTCCGCGGACACTGCGAGTAGCAGGCGCCGCACTTGATACAGAGGTCGCGGTTGATGTTCGGCCTGCCGTATTCCATCGTGATGGCACGAACCGGGCAGGTTCCGGCACAGGTTCCGCACCCCATGCAGAGCCCCTGGTTGATGACGTCGTACATCAGATCGCAGCCGCAGGCCTCGTTGCCGCGCTGTGCAAGCTGCATCAGCGGGGTCAGGTAGGCGGTTGCGAGCTTCTTCTGCTCATCGTTGCCCTTCAGCAGCAGGTAGGCCATGACGGCAAGGTTCCTGACCGCCTGGGGGCACGGGGGACACGACGGCAGGTAGACATCGACGTCGACGACCTCGCTGATCGGCACGAACGCCTCCTGGCCGGGCTGGTTCCACTGGCCGCCCCGGCAGAACCGGGTGATGTTGCCGTAGGCTGCACAGCCGCCGTAGGCGACGAGCACCTTTGACTTTGCTCTTGCTTCCTTGAGTTCTTCTACCGAGATCTTATCGTCAAGACAACATGACCCCTCGACCAGGCACACGTCCATCTCGGGCACGTGGCGCACATCGACCAGTGTCAACGCGTAGACGAGATCCGCATAATTGTCGAGCAGCTTGAAGAGACCATCGTAGGTATCCGCAAGCGTCACGAGGCATCCCGTACATCCGCTCAGGTGTAATTCACCTATAGTAATCTTTTCTGCCACAGGCTTTTCCTCCTTTTGTACAACTTCCACCTTTTCTTTTACCATCACATCAGAGGGCTTCACCGCAGGCTTTGCCTCAGGCTTTTTCTCCAGGTTTTTTCCCGGCATCTCCAGTGGTTTCTCCCGGCGACGCCCAAAGATGCGTTCCTTGATGGTTGATAGTAGCCCCATATTCTACCCCAATTTCTTCCAGTACAATACGCACTGTTTTGGGAATGGCACCCTCAACCTCCTCAGTGAGCCCCAGTTCAAACTCATGGCTCGCGACACGCTTGGGTTGGCACCCGATGATCGTGATATCGATGACGTCTTTCAATCGCTGTAGCGGTTCCGAGAGATCCCACGAATGGGCATCCCGGTAGGTGCCCGGCGGCAGGTCTTCAGGCCGAAGTTTCGTCACATCACCGGGGTTCGCGCCGAAATCGGCGATATCGATGATGATCAGTTTCTTCACCGGCACCTCTGAATCTTCCATCAATGTAAAGAGGAAGTGAGGGGCGCCAAGGCCGGCATCGAACACCTTGACGTTATCGGGCAGTTGTAGTTTCTGGAGTTCTTCGACGACTGCAGGACCGAACCCGTCGTCTCCGTAGAGGGGGTTGCCGCATCCTGCGATCACGATCTCACGAAATAACATGCGTGTACGCTCACTGAATGAGTTTCTGGGCCACCAGTCTCTTGTCTTCGTCGATCACCAGCATGTGCGTCGCACAGGAGACACAGGGGTCGTATGCACGCATGATAACTTCCG
>JBAYQF010000011.1:0-14318 GCA_041677325.1 Methanoculleus sp. | reverse complement strand
GATGATGAGGTTTACAAGCCCCATCTCCTCTCGGACCCGCTTCATCGCCCGGCACTCGAGGCCAAACCCCTCTCGGTAGCGCTCATCGTAGTAGCGGGAGGCGCCGCGGAACCCGAGCATCGGGTTTGCCTCCTCCGGCTCGAAGTACGTCCCGCCGAGGAGGCTTGCGTATTCGTTCGTCTTGAAGTCGCTCGTACGGACGACGACCGGGTTCGGGTAGAACGCCGCGGCGATGGTCCCGACACCCTCCGCGAGCCTCTCGACGAAGTACTCCTCGCCGTCCGGGTAGCCGTAGGTGAGATCGGCGATCGCTTCCCGGACGGACTCATCTTCGACCCGCTCGGGGTGGATGAGCGCCATCGGGTGGACCCGTATGTAACTACTGATGATGAACTCCGTCCGGGCAAGCCCTATGCCGTCGTTCGGGACCATCGCGAGCCCGAAGGCCGCGTCGGGGTTCCCGAGGTTCATCATCACCTCGGTCTTCGGCCGCCGGAGATCCGCAAGACGGGTCTTCTCGACGTGGAACGGGAGGATTTTGTCGTAGACGAAACCCTCTTCTCCCTCGGCGCAGCTGACCGTCACCTCCCGGCCTGTGGGAACTTTCTCGGTCGCGCCGCCCGTGCCGACGACCGCAGGGATACCGTGCTCCCGACTGACGATTGCGGCGTGGGAAGTCCGCCCGCCGCGGTTCGTCACGATGGCGGCGGCAACCCGCATCACCGGCTCCCAGTCCGGCGTGGTGGTGTCGGAGATCAGGACCTCCCCCGGCTTGAACTCGGAGAGACGGCCGACATCGGTGATGACCCGGGCTCTCCCGGCGGCAATCGCATCGCCGATGCTCTTTCCGGTGGCGAGCACCGGCCCACGCTCGTCGAGGATGTAGGTCTCGAGAACATCTCCCGCCTTCTGCGACTGCACCGTCTCGGGACGGGCCTGGACGATGAAGAGATCCCCGGTCTCACCGTCTTTCGCCCACTCGATATCCATCGGCACCGGTTTTCCGGCTTTTGTCGAGTAGTGATCCTCGATCGTGAGCGCATACCCGGCAAGCGTCAGGATGTCATCGTCGGCGATGCAGAACCGCTTCCGGTCGGCGTCCGGGACGTCAACCCTCCGGGTGACCTCCTTCGCGCCTCCCTGACCGTAGACGAGCTTCACCCGCTTTTCTCCCACATTCTTCCGAATGATTGCCCGGTAACCCTTCCGGAACGTCGGTTTGAAGACGTAGAACTCGTCGGGGTTGACGGCGCCCTGGACGATCATCTCGCCGAGGCCGTAAGAGCCGGTGATGAGGACGACGTCCCGGAAACCGGTGTCGGTGTCGAGCGTGAATATGACGCCGCTCGACGCGAGATCGGAGCGGACCATCTTCATGACCCCGACCGAGAGGGCGACCTTGAAGTGGTCGAAACCGTTGTCCTCCCGGTAGGCAATCGCCCGGTCGGTGAAGAGGGAGGCAAGGCACCGGGTGTAGGCTTCCCGGAGCGCCTGGTAGCCGCGGATGTTTAAGTAGGTCTCCTGCTGGCCTGCAAACGAGGCTGTCGGGAGATCCTCGGCGGTGGCGCTCGATCGGACGGCGACATCGACATCGGGCCCGTATTCGTCGCAGAGCATATCGTAAGCCGCCCTGATCTCGCCCCAGAGGTCATCGGGGACCCCGGCCGAGAGGATGAAGTCGCGGGCCTTTCTCCCTCGCTTCGCGAGATCGGCGACGTTCCCCCGGTCAAGCCCCCGAAGGGTCTCTTTGAGGTCGTCGAGAACCCCTGCGGACTCGAGAACGTGCCGGTATCCTCCCGCGGTCACGGCAAACCCGTCGGGGATCTTCACGCCTTTTTTGGTCAACTCACTGTACATCTCGCCGAGCGATGCGTTCTTCCCGCCGACGAGACCGACGTCCTCGTTCCTGACGTCGATGAACCAGCGGATATACTTCGCGTCCTGCTTCATCTTCTTCCTCCTGCCGGCACCGGCACCCGGTATGTTCCGGCAACGACGTTCTGCGGGTTCCCGGCAAAGAACGCCCGTATGTTCTCGATACTGGTCGCAAGGATCCGCTCGAGCGCCTCCTGCGTGTTGAAGGCGTTGTGCGGCGAGAGGATGGCCCGGTCGGAGTGGAGGATGGCAAAACTCTCGAGCGCCTCTTTGAGTTCAGCCGCCGGCGGTTCGCCCGCTCCTGCGAACTCCTCCTCGATCCAGACTTCCTCCCCCTCGAAGGTGTCGAGCGCGACGCCCCCGAGGCGGCCTTCGTTGAGGGCGGTCGCGACCGCCCGCGTATCCACCACGCCGCCCCGCGATGTGTTGATGAGGAGCGTTGTATCCCGGGTCAGGTGCAACCGTTCCGCGTTGACGAGATGATGTGTATCCTTCGTGTACGGGACGTGCAGGCTGATGACGTCCGCCTGGCGGAAGGTGTCGTCGAGGGAGAGGTAGCGGACACCATACTCCTCCGTAAGCGCCGGTTTCGGGTGAGGGTCGTAGGCGACGACGTTCATCCCCGCCCCGTGGGCGATGCGGGCGAGGTGCGACCCGATACGCCCGGTTCCGATCAGGCCGAGAGTTTTCCCGTTGAGATCCATGCCCTGAAGTCCGGTCCGGGAGAAATCACCCCGGGCGGTTCGCGCAAACATCGGCCTGAACTTCCGGGCAAGGGCGAGGATGAGCCCGAACGCGAACTCCGCAACCGTCGCCTCACCGTAGTGCGGCACGTTGCAGACGGCGATGTTCCTCTCCCGGCAGGCATCCACGTCGATGTTGTCAAACCCGGTCGATACGGCGGCGACCACCTTGAGAGAGGGCAGACGGTCGAGAATCTCCCGGGTGACGTGCGACGTGACAAAAACCCCGATCCCGTCGGCATCGCCGGCAAGCGAGGCGTTCTTTATGGTGAGCGGTTCGGAGTGGAGATCAACATCATAGCCGCTCTCGCGGGCGAAAGCATCCCTGACCACATCCTGTTCGTGCTCATCAAGGTCGAAGAAGACGAGTTTCGTCATATCTCACTCCCGTGAGGCCATGTAGGAGGCGACATCGACCATCCTCTTCGCGTACCCAAACTCGTTGTCGTACCAGACCAGGACCCTGGCCATCTTTTTGCCGACGACGCCCGTGGATCGCCCGTCGATGACGCCCGAGTGCGGGTCGCCGATGATATCGGCCGACACGATCGGATCGTCGGTATACGCGAGGTATCCCTTCATCTTCCCCTCCGCCGCCTGCTTCATCGCGGCGTTCACCGCGTCGGCCGTCGTCTCCCGTCTCAGTTCCGCGGCGATATCGACGACCGACCCGTCGGGGATGGGCGCCCGGATCGCTATCGCGTCCATCTTCCCCGTGAGTTCCGGGAGAACCCGCGTGGTGGCGACGGCGGCCCCGGTCGACGTCGGGATGAGCGAGACGGCTGCGGCACGCCCTCGGCGGGGTTTCTTCGTGGCCCGGTCGACCAGCGCCTGGGTGGCGGTGTAGGCGTGGATCGCCGTTGCCATCAGTCGTTCGACGTCGAACGAGTCGTTGAGGACCTTCGCCGCCGGCGCAAGCGCGTTGGTCGTGCAGGAGGCGTTCGATATGACGGTGTGCTTCGCCGGGTCGTATGACCCCTCGTTGACGCCGAGAACGACCGTCAGATCGGCATCGGGCGAGGGCGCGCTGATGGCGACCCGCCGTGCCCCGGCTTCCAGGTGCTTTGCGGAGCCCGCACGTTCGGTGAAATGCCCGGTGCACTCGAGCACGATATCCACGCCGAGGTCCTTCCACGGAAGGCGCGTGGGGTCCCTGTCATGGAATACCTGTACCTCCTTCGACCCGAATTTGAGGCGATCAGCTCCCGCCTCGACCGTGAAAGGCGCCCGGCCGTGGACCGAGTCGTACTTCATCAGGTAGGCGAGATCTTCTGTCGGGTTCGGGTCGTTCACCGCGACGATCTCGATATTCCCCGGCGGATCGATCAGGTAGTTCGAGAGAGTCTTTCGCCCGATCCGCCCGAATCCGTTTATGGCAACCTTTTTCATGGTAGTTTCCCCTGTCGGACAGGGCTCCCTCTACAGGATGATATATATGATCTTCCCCGCCGGGTTTTATCCGGGAAAAAGAGGAACTCGCCGTTTCGGTGACGATCCGGGTTTTGTATCCGCCTGGCCCTGCGGCACCTCCGGTCTTAATCCACCATATCCCGGGGGAGTGGGGGTATCCGCTCCCCTACTGCAGGGATACGCGCGCCGTAAGAGCGGGAACCCCGGGGGTTATCCGGATCCTGCCTGCCGGGCCACGCCCTGTGCGGCTGCCGCAATCTCCTCGGGATCGCCGAGGTAGTAGTGTCCCGTTGCCTTCAGGTCGTCGTCCAGTTCGTAGATGAGGGGGTAGCCGGTCGGGATGTTGAAGGATGCGATCTCGTCGTCCGGGACCCCGTCCAGATACTTGATCAGCGCCCTGAGGCTGTTTCCGTGGGCGGCGACGAGGACGGGTTTACCCGCCGCAAGATCAGGGGCGATATGGTTATCCCAGTACGGGAGCACCCGGTCGAGGGTATCGTGCAGGGATTCGGTCGCAGGAAGGCTCTCCGGGTCAAGGCCCGCGTAACGAGGATCGAACCGGGGGTGCCGCGGGTCGTCCCACGGGAGGGGCGGCGGCTGCACATCGTATGCCCGCCGCCAGAGGTGCACCTGATCGGCGCCGTATTTTGCAGAGGTTTCCTGCTTGTTCAAGCCCTGCAGGGCGCCGTAACTCTTCTCGTTCAGCCGCCACGACCGGTGCACCGGGACGTACATGAGGTCGAGGTCGTCCATGACGATCCAGAGCGTCCGGATCGCCCGCTTCAGGACGGAGGTGTAGGCGGCATGAAACGTATACCCGCCCTCTTTGAGGAGCACCGCTGCGCGATGTGCCTCTTCCATGCCCCCGGGCGAGAGGTCCACGTCGGTCCAGCCCGTAAACCGGTTCTCCCGGTTCCAGACACTCTCGCCGTGCCGTAGTAAGATCAATGTCGGCATTGTTATCTATCTCCCGTACCGGGTATGACATCCACCCCGGATAAATGCCATGCATGGGATAGAGAGCACCTGAGCGAGGCGGAACGCTGGAGGAAGCGGCATGCCATCAGAGCCAAAATATCGATATAATTGCTTTGTTTTGGAAACTGGACGCATATAGGTTCGATTTTTTTCGTAACCTACCATTCCTTTATCATTTATCCATGCCTATATCTGGTGTATGGCACCGAACAGAAGAGACAAAAACAGCATCTTCGCGATGACGGCGCTCTTTGCCATCATCGTAGCATGTATCGTCACCGCGGGATGCATGGGCGGCACATCGACGCCCGGGTTCACCGGGGTTTCCTGGTCGCTCGACTCTTACCAGGACGAGAACGGCACGCTCGTCCCGGTCCTGCCGGGAACAACGATCACCGCCCGGTTCGATGACGACGGAAAGGTCACGGGTTCTGCCGGATGCAACCTGTATAGCGGCGGATACCATCAGGACAAAACAGCCTTCTCGGTCTCCACGCTTGCACAGACCCTGAAGTTCTGCATGGAACCGGAAGGCATCATGGAGCAGGAAGCACGGTTCATGGAACTCATCGGCTCAGCGGCGGGCTGGCGGATCGAGAACGATCGGCTCATCATCACCGACGCCGCTGGGGCAACAACGCTTGTCTTTGAAGTGGAAGAGCCCGTGCCGATTGCAGGAACGTCCTGGACGCTCTTGAGCCTTGCCGGGGAGAACGGCACCATGATGCCGGTTCTTGCCGACGCGACCGTCACGGCGACATTCAGTGCAGACGGTAGCCTCGGCGGGAACGCCGGGTGCAACCACTACGCCGCGGACTACACCGTGGACGGCGCGAACCTCAGCATCAGGCCGACCACCCAGACTGAGATGTACTGCATGGAACCGGAGGGCATCATGGCCCAGGAGGACCGCTACTTTGTGCTCATCGCGGACGTCACTACATACCGGGTGGAGGGTGACCGGTTGATCCTTATGGACAGCACCGGTGCCGACATCCTGGTCTTCGAGAAGACCGTTCCTGCACCCGATCTCCCGCTCGTCGGGACGGACTGGGTGCTTGACGGCTACAGAACCGATGGGGATGCAATCTCCTCGGTGATCGCCGGGACGAAGGTTACCGTGATGTTCGCTGATGACGGGAAGATTGGCGGCAACGCCGGATGCAACCTGTATGGTGGCGGCTACACCCTCAACGGCACGAACCTCTCGGTCTCCTCGGTCTTCAGCACCCTGATGTACTGCGGCGAACCGGAGGGGGTCATGGAGCAGGAAGGAAGGTATCTCAGCCTCCTTGAGAACGTCTCCTCCTACCGGATCGACGGCGACCGCCTGACCCTCACGGATGCGGCGGGGACGGATCTGCTCTTCTTCGTGGAGGCGGAGAAGGTTCCGCCGACGCCGCTCACCGGGACGGAGTGGACGCTTGAGTCCTACAGGTTCGGTGAAGCGGTCTCCTCGGTGATCTTCGGGACGACCATCACCGCGACCTTCTCGCCGGACGGGAACGTCACCGGGAACGCCGGATGCAACCGCTACTTTGCCGCATACGAGGCCGCCGGGAGCACGATGACGATAGGACCTGCCGGATCGACGAAGATGTACTGCGGCGAACCGGAGGGCACCATGGAGCAGGAGGCAAGATACCTCGGCCTTCTGGAATCAGTCGCAGGCCACCGCATCGATGCCGACCGGCTCGACCTCCTCAACGATGCGGGAGAGACCCTGCTCTCTTACCGGGCAGGGGGCGCGGTTCAGCCCTGACCGGGTTACCACGCCCGATATGGGAACTGCTCTATCCAGACCCGTTCCCACCCCTTTTTTCCGGCGAGCCCGGTGATGAACGAAGAATGGTATGCAGAGGCCGGAGCGACTCATCATCGGTGATCGGCGTCGCATCCCTCCAGCCATCCGGGAACGGGTTATCGTGCGAATCCCGATGAGAATGAGTTATTTTTTAATTCATCGCCCCCCACGCCTATTTGTGATCCCATGAATGGAGAGAGGCACACCATACTCGCAAAGATCGCGCTCACGATCATCGTTGCGGCATGCCTCGTCTCGGCCGGCTACTCCAGCGGAACAGATATGCCCGGCGATCACGGATCTGTCGCCGAACCGCTTGCGGGGACGGTGTGGAGCCTGGCGGCGTTCCGGGCCGACAGCGGATCCGTGATCGCCCCGCTCCCGGGCGCGGAACCACTCATCATCTTCGGTGAGAGCGGGCACGGTCTCGGGGTCGGCGGGGTGCAACCTCTATTCGGCCTCATACCGGATCAACGGAACCACCATCACGGTGGAGGCGGTCACGGCTACCGGAGCGCACCCTGCGGCGGAACTCTCCCGTCAGGAGAGTCGGTACCTGGAACTTCTCGCTGCGGCCGCATCATACCGGGTGGACGACGGGCGGTTGATCCTCTCAGGGCCTTCAGGGCGGGATCTCCTCATTTTTTCACGAGCAGATGAGCCGGAAAGCGCGCCGCTGCTCGGGACGGAGTGGCACCTCGCCCGCTACAGCACCAGCGGCAGCGCCGTCGCCGAGCCGATCGCGGATACCTGGATCGACCTGATCTTCTACGACGACGGCATGCTCTCCGGATCGGCGGGGTGCAATGCCTACTCGGCGCCCTACCGGGTCAACGAGACAGGACTTACGGTGGACCGGATCATCGCGACAAAGATCTCTGCGAGCGAGCCCGCGGGAATCATGGAGCAAGAGGCTGCATACCTCGCCCTCCTCCGGTCGGCGGCGGGCTACCGGATCGCCGGCGACGCCCTTGTGATCATCGACGGTGACGGCACGGCGATCCTCTTTTATGAGAGGGAGCCGTGAGGGGCTAACGGTAGAGCGAGCTCCTTTTGCAAATTTTTGCACACCATTTTCTGCAATTTCCTCTGCTGTTTGCAAAACGTATCATCCGTATTGTTAGCGGCCTCGGGTCGGAAGCACGGGGAGACCCCGGAGAGAAACCGCACACGGCTACTCCCCGGGTATCACCATGACCGCCCCTGCCCCCGGGTGGGGCGGGGGAGGAGCGCCGGAGGCGCGGGCGGAGTGGGGGTTGCCGAAGAAGGGCATATGGATATTCCCCTCTAAGCACGGGCTGGTAGGGGCTATACATCTCTTTGCAGGATGGAGACACAGTGCTTCGCTCATTTTGGCGCCTACAATCGAGTAGGCGGTTTAGTCCTAGGGGTGATCTCAAACGGGATCGACAGCACCCGGACACCGGGCTTCGCATCCTTCGTGACTTCGCGTGAGTCTTCAGTTCAAGACTCAGGCGAACCTCGCGCGAAGGATGCGAAGGGAAGTTGGTGAGTTGACTTACCCGAGGGTGATCTCAACCAATTGAGCGAAGTGCTGAGACTGGCAAGTTCCCCTCACAAACCCTTTTGCAACTCTCCGTGCGGCCGAGCATCCGCTGCGGTCCGGATGACGAGACTACCCGGGGAGGTGCGGACGATGTCTCTCAAAATGAGAGCAAAAAAAGAGTTACGCTTCCGGATACGGCCGTCCGGCCTCCTGGCCTTCGGCCGGGAGGGAGTAGTGCACCTGGGCGATGACCCACGCGTGACCCGTCCCACGGAGCACCATCGTCATCCGTCCGTTCAGGTCTTGCGGGACGCCGTCGGCGACGATATGGTAGGTCATATCGGCCATAACCCAGGCGACCGTTCCTTCGGCGCTGATCTGCACGTCGGAGAGACTGAGCGCGATCGTCTCCGCCTGCGCAAAATCGCGCTCGATGTGCCGGCGATACGCCTCTCTCCCGATCGTCTTCTCGTCGGCGCCGCTCCCGAGACCGCGGAAGTCGGGGTCGGTGGATGCCATGATGCTCTCGACATCCTTTCTCCCCGTGGCTTCCACCAGCCGCCGGAGCACCGCCATGATCTGCTCCCGGGTCTGTTCGCTGACTCGCATAAAGAGGGATTATGCCGGAAAAAGATATGCGTTTCGAGCAGACGCGGCGGTTCAGGGTGAGATGGTGCCGGGCGCGTCTCCATCCCCGGGATCCCTTCCGGCCGCCCGGAGGTACGCGCGGAACTCCGACGACTGTACGGCATCGATAAGGGCAGCAACACCCTCATCCGCGGCAAACTCCTCTCTCACCACCAGATCGCATGTCTCATGGCCGATCGACGTGAACCGGAGCCCGGCCGCCCGCGCCTCAAGAGCCGAACAGACCCGGACGTCCGTGGACTCGCCGGCCGGGAGGGCATCGATCCCTTCCCGGTCAAGCCATGCATCGAGGAGGAACTTCACCGCCACACTCTTCGGGCGGTCGGCGAGTCGGAGCGACGCGAGACTCCCGGCATCGAGAGGACCGGCCGACGCAATCCCGAACTCCGTCCGGGCAACCGGCACCCGGAGAAGGTGTGCGTCAGGCAGGTACCGGAGCACCTGATCGCTCCATGCCGATGCAATCTCAGGAAGCACAACCGTTGCCGCGTGGCAGGTCTTCATCCGCAGGGCGAGCACCGCTCCAACCGTCGACGCGTTGCAGCAGTGGAGCAGGTAGCCCGAATCCGGGAGGCGGTTTGCAAGTTCGGTGAAGGCAGGGTCGCGCGGGCCGATGCAGATGAGCGTGCGCTCGATCGAGGCGGGCGGAACAGTGAGCCGGACGCGCACATTCTCGCCCGCCTCGATCCCTTCGCGATCGGCCGGGATATGGATGTAGCCGTTCGCCCGGACGACTGCCATCTGGATGCCGCCGCCCCGGGGGTGGGGTGTCGCCCAGCAGGTGTTGCCGACCCGGCCGATCGAGACCGGGACGAACTCATCGAACCCGAGGTCGGACGCCAGCTTCCGCGAGAGCTTGACATCCATCCCGGCGCACGGGATCGATGGGAGCCCCCACCACGAGAGGAGAGCCCCGGCAACCTCGCGGAGAATCGTCTGTGCGGCGACGGGATACCCCGGCATCCCGAGGACCGGCCTTCCGCGGACGTTCGCGAGCAGCACCGATTTTCCCGGCCTGACAGCGATGCCGTGGATGACGATCTCCCCGATCTCCTCGATGACGTCGCGGGAGAAGTCACGGGTGCCGGCCGACGAACCCGCTGAGAGAATGACGAGATCATTCTCGACGACCGCCCTCTCCACCGCCTCCCGGATCAGATCGGGTTCATCGGGAACGATCCCGTAGCGGCGGCAGGTCGCCCCGACCCCGGTGAGGTAGGCCGCTGCCATGAGGGTGTTCGTCTCGACCGTCTCCCCGGGCCCGGGCGTTGTCCCGAGCGGCACGAGATCGCTCCCCGTCGGGACGATCCCGATCCGGACCGACCGGACGGCGAGCCGGTCTATACCATAGGTCGCGAGCGCGCCGATATCGAACGGCCTGACCCGGTGGCCTTTCGGGAGGACGAGTTCCCCTGCCCGGACATCCTCGCCGGCCCGGCGAATGTGCTGCCCGGGTGCTGCGGACTTCCGGATCTGGGGGATGCCGTCCTCGTCCCAGGTATCTTCGACCATGACGACGGCATCGAACGGTCGCGGGAGCACCTCGCCGGTGTTGATGCGCGCATACCCGGCAAGGGGTATCGGCCGCTGGTCCTGCGCGCCAAGGGTCTCTCCGCTCTTCACCGCGTAACCGTCGAACTTCGCGATATCGGCGATGGGAACGGAGTACCCTGCATACAGGGGCTCGGCCGTCACCCGGCCGACAGATTCTGCAAGCGGCACGGTCTCGGCACGACCGGGTGAGGGGAATTCCCGCTGCATGATAGCAAGCACTCCGGAGAGCGGGGTAAGATTCAGGTACCTGTGCGGCATATCCATGACTCCTGGACTGGTATATCTCTCTTCTTACGGGGAGTGGACGTTGCAATCAAAGAGCGACACCTCATCGGCCGCAAGGATCGCATCGACGCTCTCTGGTGCACCCCGAAGGGTAAAGACCGCCTCACGCCCGGGGCGGGAGAAGACGTACCGTTCACCTCCAAAACACCCCAGGCGGCGGTTTCCCGGGCGCGCACCGGTGATCCCGATGAGTGCATCGGCAATGCAAGGATCAGCGCCGGTTACGATGGAGACCTGCGGGGACGTAAGGTCGCTCTCGAAGATGCGGGTCGCCGCCTCGGCCATCCGCACCGCGACCGCCGCACCGGGGCAGAACTCCCCGTGATAGTTCACCGCCTCACGTATGAGGCCGGCCCGGTACTCGCCGGGGCTCATCTTCCGGATCTTCTCCATCCGGTCGTGGCCGATCGCGGAGAAGACGCAATCCCATCCTCTCTGGTAGGGCTTGATATCGATCACCGGCGTCCCGTCGATCAGGTCGACGTTCTCGAGCAGAAGATACCGGTCGTCGCGGATACCGCGCAGCCGCACTATAGAGACGGAAAGGGGGTTCGGCCGCACCGGGGAGCGGAGCGAGAAGACACCTTTCTCCGGGAGATCGTTCGAGATTTTCCGGGCGACCGCCCTCAGGACATCCCGGGCGGACTCATGCATCCAGCAGATAAGGATCAGGTGCGAGTTTTCCTCGATGCCGGAGAGTCCCGGGGAATACCGGGAGAAGATCTCGATCTCGGCGTCGACGCCCTGGACGGGCATATCGTTACGGGAACGGATACCTGAATGAACGAGTCCGATAGGAGAGAGCTCCATGCGGTGCCTTCTATATCGATAGGGTATATCTCTCCCCGTGAGGGGGGAGGGAACCTCCTCAGTACGCTACCTTCTCGTAGTAGGACTGCGACCGGCAGTCGCTGCAGGCGCCGTCGACGAGCAGGTTGTCGGGAACCATCTCGCCGCATATGGAACAGATCGCAGATTTCCACGGCCATTTCTGGGGTACTTTCACCCGCACCCGCTCGAACGAGAGGATGTCGCGCCCCGAATCGATGACCTCGTCGATCAGGTCGATGCCCCGGGTTCTCGGGTCAAAGAGCGGATCCTTGGTATACCACAGGGCGAACGTCGGATATTTTCCGATCTTCTCGCCGTCGACGAAGACCCGGAGCCCGTTCACGTAGGGGGCATCGGCCGGTCCGTTCATGGTGATGGCGAACTTCCCGATCGGGATCACCCGGAGTCGGTGGTTGCCGGTCGTACAGTGGGCGACCACCTGCAGGGCGTCGGGCAGGCACTTGGTTGTCTCACAGACAGCGTAGATCTTCTCGCCGCGGGTGAACTCCAGAAGTTCCATGGCGTAATCCACCATGAAGACGCCAACCAGGAGCCCGGGGGCGGCAAAGGTATGAAAGTCAATACATCGTTTGAAGTCCTCGATCAACTCAGGAGAGGAGCCTCTTGATTCGAGCCGGGCCTCGATATCTTCCCACGTATGATTCAGTCTCGGTTGCACGGAGAACTGTTTGGTCTGGGTAGGTTGTAAACATTTTGGATCAGTAAATAACATTTAATTTACTTAAAATGGGTTGTCGCCGCATATCATCGAAAATATGGTACTTAATCGCATAACCATCGATATATGGCATGATACCCCCGGTGCCGGGGATTGAGTCTGAGTGTGATCAACTATATGGCATGAAAAATCTGTAAAGGTTAAAAGAGTAAGTTTAAATTTATATACTACTTAGTAAAGTAAAGCCACTATTAACATGCCCGGTCTATCCGGACATGCCTGGCCAAACCGACGTTGAATGCAACTATCGGGAGAATTCACATGACTGATACTAATGGCAAATTACGCTACGTTCCCACAACCTGCCCCTACTGCGGCGTAGGATGCGGGCTCAACCTTGTGGTGAACGACGGCAAACTCGTAGGGGTCGAACCCTACAAGAGGAGCCCGATCAATGAGGGTAAACTCTGCCCTAAGGGAGCTACCTGCTGGGAATTCGTCCAGAGCCCTGACCGTCTGACAAAGCCCCTCATCAAGAAGAACGGGGAGTTCGTCGAGGCATCTTGGGATGAAGCATACGACCTCATCGCTTCGAAGTTCACCGAGATCAACGAGAAGTATGGCCCGAAAGCACTCGGGTTCCAGGTCTCGTGCCGGACACCGAACGAAGAGTGCTACATCATGCAGAAGCTCGCGCGGGTAGCCTTCAAGACCAACAACATCGACAACTGCGCGCGCATATGCCACGGGCCGTCCGTCGCCGGACTCTCGCTCTCGTTCGGCTCCGGTGCCGCGACGAACCCCTTCGAGGATGTCAAGAACGCCGACGTCATCTTCATGATCGGCGCGAACAGCGTCGAGGCGCACCCGCTCGCAGCACGCCGGGTCCTCCAGGCGAAGAAGGCGGGCAAGAAGATCATCGTCTGCGATCCGCGCTTCACGCCTACTGCGCGTCTGGCTGATGAGTACGTCCGCTACAACCCCTCGACGAACATCGCCCTGATCAACTCGATCATGTACTGGATCATCCAGGAGAACCTCCACGACAAGGAGTTCATCGAGAAGAGAACGTCCGGGTTCGAGGACCTGAAGAAGACCGTCGAGAATTACGCAGACGTTGAGTCGATCACCGGCGTACCCACCGAGCGCGTCAAGGAGATCGCCCGGATCTATGCGAACGCTGACAATGCGGTGATCATCTACTGTCTCGGCATCACGGAACTCACCACCGGCACGGACAACGTCCGATCGCTCGGGAACCTCGCGATGCTGACCGGCAACGTCGGGAGACCCGGTGTCGGCGTCAACCCGCTCCGTGGCCAGAACAATGTTCAGGGCGCCTGCGACATGGGTGCATACCCGAACGTCTTCTCGGGCTACCAGAAGTGCGAGGACGACACCACCCGGAAGCGCATGGAAGAACTCTGGGGCGTCACCGGGCTTGCAAGCGAGTATGGCGTGACCCTGACGGAGCAGATCACCCAGTGCGGCGACCCGATCAAGGCGATGTACATCTTCGCGCTGAACCCGGTCGTCTCCTACCCCGACTCGAACCACGTCATGCGGTCGCTTGAGAAACTCGACTTCCTCGTCGTGCAGGACCTCTTCATGACCGAGACGGCGAAGTACGCCGACGTCATCCTCCCCGGCGCATCCTTCGCCGAGAAGGATGGGACGTTCACCAGCGGCGAGCGGCGTGTCAACCGTATCAGGAAGGCCGTCGATACCCCTGGAGATGCAAAGGAAGACTGGCAGATCTTCGTCGATCTCGCCCACAAACTCAATCTCAACGGCTTCGACTTCAACTCGCCGGAGGATATCTGGGATGACATGCGCCGGGTTACCCCGTCGATGGCCGGTATCTCCTACGCACGGATGGAGAAGCCCGAGTCCGTCCACTGGCCCTGCCCGACCCTTGAGCACCCGGGAACCCCGATCCTCCACCGCGAGAAGTTCTCGTCGGCCGATGGTCTTGGACACTTCTTCGGTCTCGAGCACCGGCCG
>JBAYQF010000010.1:0-14513 GCA_041677325.1 Methanoculleus sp. | reverse complement strand
GCCGGCGTGAAGCACGGTGTCCTCTTCACGTTCGATGACGGTTCAGCCGGGCCCGGCGTCTGGTCTGATGTTCATACGGCATCGCTTGCCCCGGGTGCATCGGTCACCGTAACCGCGAACGGCGGTTCGGCCGGCGCAACCTGGAAGGCTGTCGAGGGCGCTCACACCGTGAAGGCGCATGTGGATGACGTCAACCGGATCGTCGAGTCGAACGAGGCGAACAACATTCGCACCGGGCAGATCACGGTCCCGAAGGCGGCACCGGCCGGAAAACCTGACCTCATCGTGACACAGATCTCCTGGAAGCCGGCAAAACCGGTGCCGGGAAGCCCTGTAACATTCCAGGCAACGATCAGAAACCAGGGAACCGCTCCCACGCCGGCCGGCGTCATCAGCGGTGTTGCCTTCCTCGTCGATGGCAGGCTTACCGTCTGGTCTGACGGGTACACTAGATCGATCCCGCCGGGAGGCTGGGTGACCGTGACCGCGAACGGCGGACCGGACGACTCTGCAACCTGGAAGGCGATCGCCGGGAAACACACCATCCAGGCATGGGTGGACGACATCAACCGGATACCTGAGGCAAACGAGGAGAACAACAGGCGCACAACAACCCTGACGGTGTGAGGCTACCCACGCTTCACCCGATTCTCTCTTTTTTTCCCGAACGTACTCCCCCGGGAGCACCTTCTCCCGGGATCACATCCATCACCCGGCCCCGCAGGGGAAAATAGCGCACCCTCAATCTATATATGGCATGAGGGCTATTGCCATCCGTGCATTGGGCGGATGGACGGTTGAGAAACCTCATCCTTTGAGCGCAATACAATGCCGGGAAGATGCTATGAAAGTAGCACTGATATGCCAGCAGTTTGGAGATCAAGCGTCCCACCAGGGTTCGGACATCTACGCTGCGGAACTGGTCTCGCACCTCGCCGGGCGCGACGATATCGATCTCCATATCGTTACCATGGGAAGCATGAACGACGTGCGGCATGAAGACGGGTTCATCCGCCACACTATCCGGAGTTCCGGCCCCTTCTCCCTCCCGTACATCCGCCCGCTGGTACTCGCCGGGATGGTGAGAACCATCAGGAATATCCGGCCGGATATCGTTCACGTACTCTCCACCCGGTACCCCTGTTCTACGGCGGGAATGCTCACCCGGAGCGATCACCCCCTTCTTGTGACGGCGTTCGGCATATTCGCAAGAGAGATCGCCTGCTACCGTAAGGACATGCACCTGTCGGAGAGGATCTTCTCGCATATCTTCCATGCTTTCTTCATCCGCAACGAACGGTGGGTGCTCTCCCGTGCTCCCGCACTCGCCGTGAGCGCTCCATCGGTCGGTGAGTTCCTCCGGCCGCAGGCAACCGGGCGCCTCCATGCCGTCGTCGGGGGTATCAATGTAGGGAAACTCCAGTCGTCCAGAGCGCCCTCTCACCCCGGCCCCCATGCAGACATTGTCTTCGTCAACGCGCTCACCTGGCTGAAGGGTGCCGATATCCTGCTCGACGCTCTGCCTCGTGTGGTGGAAGAGTACCCGGATGTCGGGGTCTGCATCGGGGGGAGGGGACCCCGGGAGGCGGAGCTCCGGAAGCGTGCACACGACCTGGGGCTTGAAGAGAACGTCATCTTTCCCGGGTTTGTAACGGATGAGGAGAAGTACGGGTACTACCGGCGATGCAAGGCAGTGATCGTCCCATCGCGATGGGATTGCCAACCTTCACCCATCTTCGAGGCTGCAGCGTTCGGCAAACCGGTCATCGCATCCGATATGTCCCACCCCGATGCCGTTGAGGATGGGGTGACCGGGCTCATCTTCCGCTCCGAAGATGCCGCCGGGCTCGGGGAGAAGATCCTTTTTCTCCTCAGGGATGATACCGCGCGTGAAGGCATGGGGCGGGCGGCAGCGCTCAGGGCTGGTGGGTATGACTGGCGAGAGATCGCAGATCAGTATATCGCGATATACGGCGACGTCATCCGGAGGCATCGCCTGCATGGGGCGCAGGCGATAGTGGCCGCCGGTGCATCCCCGGAAAGGTGAGGACGGATCGCTGTGAGGGAGACTGCCATTGGGTTACTCACGTTCCCGATCGAGAGATCGGGCATACGCCCGCTCTCAAACCTCATCGGGATCCTCTCATCCCTCACCCCGGAACATATCGCCCTGGTGACAGGGAATGCCGGACGGGTGTTTGAGAACGATGAACGGGTCAGGTTCTCCGGGGTTGACCATGCCGCCGGAGACGGCACGGCATCGCGGGTCTTCCACAACATCATGACGCAGGTGCGGGCGGCCCGCCGGATCATAGAACAGAACAGGATCGGCACCTGGGTATTCTTCTTCGGAGGCGAGATTCTCGTCCTGCCGATGATCGTGGCGCGGCTTCTCGGGAAGAAGGTCGTGATGGCCATTCCCGGACATACTGCCACCATGATGGCCCCTACCGGTGATCGCCTCCTCCTCCCGGCCAGGCTACTCACCCGGATGACGTGCAGGCTCAGCAGCAGGATCATCCTTTACTCCCCCGCCCTTGTGGATCATTGGGGGCTTGAGCGCTACCGGAAGAAGATTGCGATAGCTCATGAGCACCTGCTCGACTTCGGGGTGTTCAGGGCCGAGGTGCCGTTCGGCGAGCGACCCGTAACCGTCGGGTACATCGGGCGCCTGGCCGGGGAAAAAGGTGCCTGGAACTTTGTCCGCGCCCTCCCCCTGATCGCCGCCGAGAGACAGGATGTGCAGGTCTTCATCGGTGGGGACGGCCCATTGCTCCCCGAGATCCGGGAATACGTCAGGACCAGCAGACTTTCGGGGCAGGTGACATTCGCAGGATGGATCCCTCACGAGGATCTTCCTCGCTGCCTCAACACCCTCAGGCTGCTCGTCCTCCCTTCATATACGGAAGGGCTCCCGAACATCATGCTCGAGGCGATGGCCTGCGGGACACCCGTGCTCGCGACACCTGTGGGAGCAATCCCGGATTTCATCAGGGATGGCGAGACCGGTTTTATTCTTGCGTCAAATGCTCCGGAGGTCATCGCGGCATCTGTTCTTGCGATCCTCGCCCGACCTGATCTGGAATCTGTTGCGGATGCCGCCGGGAGACATATACGAGAAGAGATCACCTGTGAGCGCGCGACTGCACAGTTTGCGGCCGCCATCGACGGCCTTTGAAGGTGATCATGGGATGTCCCCGGCATTGTTCCGCGAAAACCTGGATAAGACCCTTGCCTGGCTCGGCATCATCGTCTCGCTCGCCCTCATAGCCATCCTCGCCGTCACCATCGGCCGTCCGGTATTCATCCTCGTCGGCATCCTCACCGTCCTCTCCTGCCTGATCTGGCTCAGTATCAGGGAGCATGTGGCGGTATTGATCTTCCCGGAGATCCGGGCGGCCGATGATAGCCGCCTCTCCACCGTACTGTTCATCGTATTTCTTGCTCTCTACCTGTTGAGCATCGTTGCACTCCACTTTCGTGCATCGCTCTATGAACGCCCGCTCGCCTACTTCATCCTGGCCGCTCTCATGGCCGGTGTCATTGCCATCGAGATCCTCCTGCCCCACAGGAGGAAGGTTGCCCGGATCCTGCCGCAGATCGTTCTCCTCGGTATCTCAATCTCCTGGTCACAGGTCTTGCTCTTTCCCGGTCTCCTGGGTTCGGATCCCTGGTGGCACAACATGTTCACATCGCATATCCCGAATTTCCATGCCATTCCCGGCGGTTACTGGTATACCTACATGCCGCTGTTCCACCTGGAGGTCGTCGGAACCACACTCCTTGCCGGGCTCGACTACCGGCTTGCGGCGATGTTCTCGGTGAGTCTGGCGCAGCTCATCGTCTTCCCGCTGGCTGTCTTCCTCATCGGGAAGGCACTCCTCGGCGACGAGCGGATCGGGCTTTTTGCCGGACTCATGCTGATCACCGCAAACCAGCAGATCGGCATGAGCACTGCGTCGATCCCCAATGCCTTTGCGGCGATATTCATGGCCCTTGTCCTTGTCCTTCTTTTCAAGGGGAGCTACGCGAACCGGGCACGGGTGCAGTATCTTGCATACTTCCTCCTTGCTGCCATCATCCTGACGCATACCATTACGGCGGCATGCGTGGCGGTGGTGCTCTTCCTGACATGGGGCGCATGCTGGCTCTACGATATCCTACGGTGGGATACTGCCCGGAAGGTGTATCCTGTCACGCTGAGTATGGCCTCGGTCTTCCTCGTTGCCGTGTTCGGATGGTGGTACTTTGTCTCGGGGCATATCGCGGTGCTCCTCGACCTCGTCCGGCAGGGATTCACCCGGGATTACTTCGTCAGCAACCCGGCGGTCGTCGATGCATACCCCGGGCTTGTGCCGGTTGCTGAGCAGATCTTCAACAACATCGGTATGTTCCTCTTCTTTACCCTAAGTCTCATCGGCATCCTGTACATGGTGGCGCGAGGGGAGCGGAACGGGTTTGCCCTCGCGGTGGTGGGATTCATTCTCCTCGCCCTTGGTTTCTTTCCGCTCATCACAGGCCTCTCGTTCATCGAGCACCGGTGGTGGTACTTTGCACAGATCCTCCTCTGTATACCGCTTGCAGTATCGCTCCTCCTGCTCGGAAGGCTCCCCGGAGCCCGGACGAAGGCCGGGACGTTCGTCTTTTCTGCCGGTGTCGGCCTTCTTGTCTTCGCCATGATCCTGAGCCCGGCGGCAAACAACGACACCCATATCTTCTCCGGGAACAGCGCGGTGAGGACGGGATTTACTGCATCCGAGATGCGTGCACTCGATACCGTGGATACGATGCGATCCGGACCGGTCAGGGCGGATCGATATGTTCAGGTCGTGGATTATGTCGGCCTCGATCCGGGATTCATCCTTCCGGGCGATGACATGCTCATCGAAGGAGCCTACCGCTCGTATGGGGTGGACGCCGTTCTGGTGCGGGGATACATCCTGGATCACCCGTTCTTCTGCTATGACGGGATGTTTCGGCTGGCACACGATCCGGAGCAGACGCTCGCGGGTGAAGGCTACGACCGGGTGTATGTCTCGGGTTCGGCGAGCCTGTTTGCCCTCGATTAGATCGTAGGTGCAGAGGGGTATACCGGAGACGGTTAGTGTTCCGGCGGCTGTATCTAGGGCGGGTTCGTCCTGAGGAGCAACCCTTCCGGTATGAGCAGATTGCCCTCGTCGCAACACATGGAGCGCCCTCTTCCCGTTCACGCCGGCGTCCGCAACCTTTTTCCACCCCCTTCCCCATATCGCAGTTGCCCATACACAGGAGGTAGTAATCTATGGCTGATTTTGAACATGCACTCATCGGAGAGGCGCTCGTCGGCGAAGGGCCTGAGGTTGCCCACGTCGATCTCGTCATCGGGAAGAAGGGAAGCAGCGTAGAGCAGGCGTTCGTCACGGCGCTTGCATCGCCTGCACGAGGGCACACCCCGCTTCTTGCCGTCCTCACCCCGAACATCCCGGCAAAGCCCCCGACGCTTATGGTCAACAAGGTCACGATCAAAAACGCCGGCCAGGCTCTCCTGATCTTCGGCCCCGCACAGGCGGCCGTTGCAAAGGCGGTTGTGGATAGCGTCGCGGAAGGCATCATCCCGAAAGCGGAGGCCGATAACCTGTTGATCATAGCATCGGTCTTCATCGAGTGGGATGCAGCGGACAAGAAGAAGATCTACGACTGGAACTACGAGGCGACGAAGGTTGCCATCCGCCGGGCGATCACAGGCGAGCCGGGGATGGACGAGGTGCTTGCACAGAAGGATACCGCGAAGCATCCCTTTGCATGATGCACACATCGGGGGGTAGCCCGGTTGCTCCCCCCCTCTCTTCTCAGGGCCGCTCTCGTCTCGCCGGCCACCGGAGGATCTCCCGGGCGAGAGCGAGCAGGTTTGCAAGATACGTCTCCTTCGTCTCGATCCGGCGCAGGAGCACGGCTTCCTCGGAGAGAAAGAGGGTTTTGAGGTGGTGTATGTCCTTCTTTGGCGAATAGTAGAGGTAGATCGGGATGCCTGCAAGGATGACCAGAACCCCCGCAACTTTATCGAAGGCCGATGTAGAGAAGAGGAGGTAGAGGCAGATACCGATCCCTGCAAGAGGGAGGATGTGCTGGCCGCGGAGGTTCGCGCCACGATCGCTACGTAGAACGATGAGCGCAAAACAGGTGAGCAGGAACGAGAACGCGAGGTTGAGAACGGCGAACGATATCAGCCCGGAGAGGTCTCCTATGTTTGAGAGGATGAACGCGAGCGCTCCCTGAGCGATGAGGGCCATATGGGGTGTGCCGTAGCGAGGATGAACCCTCGCAAATACGCGAGGGAAAAGTCCGTCGATCGCCATCGCATACGCGAGCCGTGCACTGCCGAGCATCCCCGATTCGTTCGATCCCGATACCGAGAAGAGGGCGCCGATCGTCATGATGAGCGCTCCTGCTGATCCGAAGAGGGCGGTGCCGGCGATGACGAGCGGAACGGTGCTCTGTTCGAGTTCAGTCCAGTTGACGACGCCGAAGAGCACGAAGTTCGTCGAGAGATAGAAGAGGGAGACGATCAGCATCCCGGTGACGATGGCGCGGGGGATGGCTTTTCCCGGATTCTGCACCTCGCCGGCCGGAAGCGTCCCCAGCTCGAACCCGGCATAGGCCCAGAAGATCAGGATGAGCGCATGGGAGATGTTTTCAAACCCGAACGGAAGGAGGGGCGTGTAGTTTCCGGCGAACGTCCCCGGGTCGAGGACGGCGATGCCGAGTCCCGCCACGATGAGGAGGAGGAGAGGAGAGAGTTTGATGAGCGTGAGGGCGTCATTCAGCCTCCCTGCGGCCCGGACACCGACGATGTTGACGAGCGTCAGCGATCCGATGAAGAGCGCCCGGACGGCGATCTCTACGGCCGGGGAGAGCGGAACAAGCGCCTGGAGGTAGTATACGAACGCTATTGCGAAAACCGGGAGGGCGAGGAGTTCGGCGATCCACATGCTCCATCCGGTGAGGAACCCATAAAAGTCGTCGAACGCCTCCGAGACGTAGGCGAACGGCCCGCCGACACGGGGGACGTAGAAACTGCAGTAGGCAAAGACCATTGCGATCGTTGCAGCGAAGAGCCCGGCCACCACCCAGAGGACGATCGAGAACGGGCCGACCAGCCCCGCGGTGAGGGAGGATGCTATGTAGATGTCGGCGCCGACGATCGCCCCGACGATGATGTTTGTCAGGTCGAACTGCGAGAGTCCCCGGCGTAACTCCATTGCGCCAGGAGAGGCGGTAGCGGTTATAATGGTTCCGAACCGGGGTACATCTCCTGGTTCTCTCCCGTCCGCGAACCATAGGGTTCCCGGCCGGTGCCTATCACGTTTTTCTGGAGAGCGCTCTCCGTGTCGAGAGCAATATTCACTCCTGGAATGAGTTGGAAGAAAAAAGGCTTGAGTATCTTATGCGCCGGCCGGGACTCGAACCCGGGTTTAGGCGTTGGCAACGCCTAGTGATAACCACTACACTATCGGCGCACGGCTGTGCTTTCGCACTGTGTGCCTTACAACATGGGTTTTTCTGACTTATAAGTCTATCGAACGATGGCCTGGATCGAGGAGCGTCCCCCTCACCATAGTGTCTTACCGGCGCCGGTAATCGAGCGCGTTTGCGATGTTTCTGTTCACAAGTATCCAGAGGCCCGGTATCAGGACCAGGATGAAGACGATCATCGCATACGCGGCAATATCGGCCAGGATAAGCAGGAAATTGAAGGTTCCGTGCAGAACCATGGCGAGGGCGAGCCCTCTGAGTATGACGCCCGGGCGCAGATCGGCGGCCATGAACTTTGCGCGGCCGAGGGCATAGCCGAAGGCGCTGGAGAAGAGTGCATGCCCGGGAACCGAAAAAATCGCCCGGATGGCGACAGTATCGAGTACGAGCGACGGCGTCGTCATATACGCCGTGAAGATATAGATGACGTTCTCAAGCGATGCGAACCCGAGGGCGACGGATGCGGCATAAACGATACCATCCATCGGCTCATCGAACCGCCCGTCAGGGTATGCGAACCGGCGCACGATCCAGTACTTGCTGTACTCCTCGACGATGGGCGCGACGATGACCCCCATGATCAGCGGGGATACGATGAAAAGGCCGAAGAACCCCTCGACGAACGCTACGGGAAGCGTGACGAGGGAGCCGAGAAGAAATAATTTTATGATCAGGGTGATCGGTTCGGGCGCAAACCGATCCCTGTGGTAGAAGTACCACAACCAGAAGACTCCAGGTCCCAGCGCCAGGGCGAGAAGCACCAGCGGCTCGATATCGGCCATGACCGGACCGGGGTTCATGGTCCCGTACGGGAAGAGCCTTTCTCTTCCCTCTGAAAAAAGGTTATTCGGGGAGGAGCCGGAACTCGGGCACAAGCCCTTCCAGCACCAGCAGTGCGTAATACCGGAAGAACGTGACGAACGGCACCGCGATCAGGAGCGTGACCGGGATGGCGACGACGAGGTAGGGGATGAGGAGGACGAGGAGCAGCACGAGGTTTGCCTTGAGCGCGGCAAGGAAGACGAACCCGATGAGCGCGAACGGTATAGCGATGATCAGCAGTGCAAAGATGATCACGATCGCCTGAGCTATCCCGGCGATGAGGCCGAGCACGAGCCGGGTGATGATGTAGACGACGGTCTGCAGGATATTACCTGATATCGTTCCGATAAGCCGTTGCCAGCCTGCGATGACTCCACAATCCTCGTGGATCATGATCGGGACGACGAAGTCGGTTGTCAGGAGGATGACGATCCCGAAGAGGAGAGCCACGATCAGGATGATCGGGATGAGCAGGATGATGAACGCAACACTACCGGCGCCGGTGACTCCGATCCCGGCGAACATGAAGATGAGTGCCGCCATCATGGCAAGTATCAGGATCAGCGTGAGACCGGCCTCGAAGAGGAAGAGGCGCACCCCTTTCCCGAGACGTTCTCCAAAGAAAGGCCTGATGTGGATATCGCCTGTCCGGAGCATATCAACGAAGACGAAATGCATCACCGCGCTGATGATCCACCAGATGAGGGTGATCGCGAGCACGACGATGATGAACGCCGCGATGAGCGGCATGATATCGGGGAGGGATTCAACGACGCCGGGAGGGAGGTCGCCCTCTCCGAAGTTATATCCCGAGGTGTTCGGAAAACTTACGCCCCCTCCCACGAAGAGTGCAACCAGGGCAAGGCGGAGCCAGATACCCCACTGGATCGGCCAGAGCAGGTTTTTCGTGCGCTGGAAGGCGCCGTCCAGTCTGCTGAACGCATACATGTTTTCAGCCATATTTCTCATGTAAACGATGCACGCTCTCTCATTAAAACCTTGTTTTAGTGAACGGATCCTCGTAGCCCGACGGGGCGCCGTATACTCACGGGCTTCTGGGAGAACCAGTTTTTCAACACTTTAATGTAGTCCATTCACACACTATAGAACGAATGATCCCTCTCATGCTTAACCTGACGGGCAGGAGGGTGCTTATCTTCGGTGGAGGCGGCGTTGGTGCCCGAAAGGCTGCGTTCTTTGAGCATGAGGCGGAGGTGACGGTGATCAGCCGTTCATTCTCGCCGGATCTCGATGGCCTCGCGATCCGGAGGCAAGAAACCGACATCTCATCCCTCCCGGACGAAGAACTCCGGTCTCTCCTCTCGGGTGCGTTCCTCGCAGTCGCGGCGACGCCCGATCCGGAACTCAACGACCGTATCGGGAGGATATGCGCTGCGTCCGGCATCCTCTTCAACAACGCCTCAGGCACCCCCGGCGATGTCACCGTTCCCTCGGTCGTCCGGGGGAAGAACTACCTGATCGCGTTCGGCACCCGGGGAAAGAGCCCTGCAGTCGCGCGGTATCTCCGTATGCGTTTTGAGGCGGAGTATGCGGATCTCGACCGGGTGATCGACCTGCAGGACGAGATGCGCTCGATGCTCAGGGAGGTCGAACCGGTGCAGGAAGAGCGGTCCCGCATCCTCTGGAGGATACTCCGGGACGACGAAGTCCGGGAGGCTCTCGCCGCAGATTACGGCCGGGCACGCGCGCTGGCGATCGAGAGGTACCTGCATGCCTGAACCGTTCGCGATACCGCTCGCTCTTGCGGGGATCAGCCACCACACCGCGGATATCGCCACGCTCGAGGCGTTCCGCTTCCCTGACGAGGCGGCGTTCCTCCGCGAGGCGCGGGAGCGGTTCAAAGGGGCTCTTCTGCTCCAGACCTGCAACCGCGTCGAAATCCTGGTTCAGGGCGACGCCCGGAGCCTTGAAGGGTTCCTGCAGGAGAAAGGCAGGCGCGGTTTTATGGTCAGTGAGGGCGCGGATGTGCCCCGCCATCTCCTGGAACTGGCCGCAGGCATCGACTCCCTGGTCGTCGGCGAGGATCAGATCCTCGGGCAGCTCAGGCAGGCGCTTGCCGCGGCGGAGGAGGCGGGGGCCGCAAGCACGGTCATCAAGACCTGCATCAACAAGGCGGTGCACGTGGGGGTCAGGGTCCGGCGCCTGACACAGATCAACCGGGGTTCGGTCTCCGTCGGTTCTGCGGCCGTGGCGCTCGCAGAACAACTCCTCGGCACTCTTCGCGACCGGCACATCCTGGTCGCCGGGAGCGGGGAGATGGGGCTTCTGGTGACGAAGGCACTCGCCGCAAAAGGCCTCACGGCGCTTTACGTCGCAAACAGGACGTACGAGCGCGCGGTGGTGCTTGCGGATAAGATCGGCGGCCGGGCGGTGAACTTCAAGGATCTCTACCGCTACATTGCGCTCTCCGACGTCGTCATATCCTGCACCGCCGCGCCGCATGCGGTCATCCGTACAGAAGAGGTCCGGGCGGTGATGGAGAAACGCCTCTGGCCGCTCGATCCCCACCCCCGCCACCTGGTCTTCATCGATATCGCCCAGCCTCGCGACGTCGAGGATGAGGTGCGGTCGGTCGAGGGTGTACATCTCTTCACGATCGATGACCTCCGAAATGTCAACGATGCCGCGATGGAGTCTCGAAGATGTGAAGCCGACCGTGCGCGGGGGATCATCGACGAGGAGGCCGACCTCTTCATCCGGCTCCTCCGGAGGACGGCGGCCGACGAGACGCTCGCCCTCCTCTACACCTGGGCGGAATCGATCAGGATACGCGAGCGCGACCGTGCCCTCTCCCGCCTGGGAGAAGGTGACGACCGCACAACCGAGGTCATCGATGACCTGACGCGGTCGCTCACGAAGAAGCTCCTCTCCGACGTGACTACATCCATCCGCTCAAACGCGGAGTGCGGCGATACAGAAAAGGCAGAAATTCTTGTTAAAGCGATTACCCGTGGAGAACTATGTTTCCAGAACGAAGAATGAGGCGGATGCGGCGGCGGATCGTCCAGCCGCTCCTCTGCGAGACTGAACTGAGGAAGACCGACCTCGTGGCGCCGGTCTTTGTTGATGAATCGACTGATGCACCGCTCCCGATCGCCTCGATGCCGGGGCAGTTCCGCCACCCGGTGGATGGGGTTGCCGGCTACTGCGAACGCCTCTGGAACGCCGGCATCCGTGCGGTGCTCCTCTTCGGTGTCCCGATCGCAAAGGACGGCGAGGCGACGGAAGCCTATGCAACAGACGGTGTCGTTCAGCGGGCCGTCCGGAGCATCAAGGAGCACCTCCCGCAGATGGTGGTCGTGACCGACGTCTGCGCCTGCGAGTATACCGACCACGGCCACTGCGGCATCGTCGGGGAGACCGCCGACGGCCCGGACCTCCTGAACGACCCCTCCCTCGAACTGATGGCGCAGATAGCCGTCTCCCATGCACAGAGCGGTGCCGATATCGTCGCACCGTCGTGCATGCTCGACGGTATGGTGCGGGCGATCCGGGAGGCGCTCGATTCTGCCGGACACCAGGACGTCTTGATCATGTCGTACTCCTCGAAGTTCGCGAGCGCCCTTTATGGGCCGTTTCGCGACGCAGCGGACTCGGGGTTTGCGTTCGGCGACCGGACGACATACCAGATCAGCCCGGGGAACGCCCGGGAAGCGGTGATGGAGTCGGAGCTCGACGTGGTCGAGGGGGCGGATATTCTGATGGTCAAGCCGGCCACCCTCTATCTCGATGTCCTCGCGGCTGTTACGGAGTTCGGGTTGCCGGTCGCGGCCTACCAGGTCAGCGGGGAGTACGCGATGATCAAGGCCGCAGCAGAGCGCGGATGGCTGGATGAGCGGGCGGTTGCCCTCGAGAGCCTCACCGCCATCAGGCGCGCCGGGGCCGACCTGATCATAACCTACTTTGCAGAGGATGCAGCGAGGTGGCTCGATGAAGAGCAGTGACCTCTTTGAACGCGCAAAGACCCTGATCCCGGGCGGGGTCAGCAGCCCTGTGCGGGCGATCAAGCCCTACCCGTTCTACGTGGAGCGGGCGGCAGGAGCGCACCTCTCGACCGTCGATGGGGCGGATCTCATCGACTGCTGCCTCGGCTACGGCCCCCTCATCCTCGGCCACGCGCACCCGGAGATCCGGGGGGCGATCGAGCGCCAGCTCGAGAAGGGCTGGCTCTACGGGACGCCGACGCCGCTCGAGCTCGACCTTGCAGAGATCATCACCGGCGACCACCCCGCGATCGATATGGTGCGGTTCGTCTCGTCGGGGTCAGAGGCGACGATGGCCGCGATCCGGCTCGCCCGCGGCTACACGGGTAAGCAGGACATCGTCAAAGTCGAGGGCGGGTTCCACGGCGCCCATGACGCGGTGCTGGTGAAGGCCGGGTCGGGGGCGACCACCCTCGGCGTGCCCGACTCCGCAGGCGTCGTCGCGGATCTCGTGGCGCACACCCGGCAGGTCCCCTACAATAACCCGGAGGCGCTGGAGGCTCTCCTCGCCGGGAACGATGACGTCGCCGCGTTCATCCTTGAGCCGGTCATGGGCAACATCGGCCCGATACTCCCCGACGACGGCTACCTCGCCGCTGTCCGGGAGATAACCGCCGCCCACGACGTCCTCCTCATCCTCGACGAGGTGATCACCGGCTACCGGGTCGGTATCGGCGGCGCAGAGGTGTTCTACGGGATAAAGCCCGATATCGCTACGTTCGGCAAGATCATCGGCGGCGGCCTCCCCATCGGTGCGTTCGGGGGGCGGCGCGAGATCATGGAACTCGTCGCTCCTGCAGGGCCGGTCTACCAGGCCGGGACCTTCAGCGGCAACCCGGCAAGCCTTGCGGCAGGGCATGCGACCCTCCGCTACCTCCACGAGCACCCGGAGATCTACCGGCGGCTCGACGAGGCCACACGGGCGATCGGGGAGGTTGCAACGGATGCGGGCAGGGGAACGTTCGTCAGGATGGGGTCGCTCTTCAAGCACTTCTTCCGGGCCAAAGCGCCGCGGGACTACCGCGAGGTCAAGGAGTGCAACACCGAGGCCTTCGGGAAGTTCTGGAAGTTGATGCTTGAGGCCGGAGTCTTCCTCCCGCCGTCGCAGTTCGAGACGAACTTCCTCTCTGCGGCACACACGAAACAGGATATCGATCGGATAACAGAAGCATACGGATCATGTCTCTTCGGATAGGTACACGGGGGAGCGCCCTTGCGCTTGCACAGACGAATAGGGTGGCCGGCAATCTTGCCGACCGGGGGATCGATGTGGAGATCGTCACGATCGCGACCGAGGGCGACATCGCAACCACCGTCCCACTCCACGCCATCGGCGGACAGGGCGTCTTCGTCCGGGCGCTCGATGACGCCATCCTCCGCGGCGAGATCGATGCCGCGGTGCACAGCATGAAGGATATCCCGGCAGCCCGCCCGGCGGGGCTCATCTGCTCTGCGGTGCTCGAACGGGACTCGCCGGCGGACTTTCTGGTGCATGAGTGCCCTCTCGACGCGGTCTCTGTCGTCGGATCGTCGAGCACCCGGCGCCGCGCCCAGCTCCTCCGCGACGCACCGGCGCTGTCGGTGAAACCGCTTCGCGGGAACGTCGACACCCGGATACGGAAACTCCGCGAGGGGCAGTACGACGCCATCGTCCTTGCCGAGGCGGGCCTCCAGAGGCTCGGCCTCACGCTCCCGGGAGAACCCCTCCCCACCGACCGGTTCGTCCCGTCCCCGAACCAGGGGACCATAGCGGTCGTCTGCCGGGACGACCCCGACGTCATCGGTGCCTTTGCGCCTCTTGACCACGCACCGACGCGCCTTGATGTCGAGATCGAGCGTGCCGTCATGGAGGAGGTCGGCGGCGGGTGCTTCACACCGCAGGGGATCTACTGCCGGGACGGCGACCTGATCGCCGAGGTGCTCGCGCTCGACGGTTCCCGGTGGGAGCGGATCGAGCGGCGTGTCGCGACGATCGACGAAGCCCGGGAGTGGGGACGGACACTCGCCCGGCAGGCGGCCGGGCTGATCCGGGAGGCGTATGTGGCGCTGGGGATGAAACCATGACTGGAAAAGCGTATCTCGTGGGGTCCGGCCCCGGCGGGCTCGGTCTCCTGACGATGAGGGCACGCGAGGTGATCGACGGTGCGGACGTGGTCCTCTACGATCAGCTCCCCG
>JBAYQF010000009.1:0-15601 GCA_041677325.1 Methanoculleus sp. | reverse complement strand
TCTTCCGGAGTCTCAATAGGAGATGTTTCTTCCGGAGTCTCTTCCGGAGTCTCTTCCGGAGTCTCTTCCGGAGTCTCTTCCGGAGTCTCTTCCGGAGTCTCTTCCGGAGTCTCTTCCGGGGTCTCACCGGGGGTCGGGGCGAGTGTCCAGGTCAGAGGTCGTGAGTTATCCGTGCTCTGGGCGGCTACAGGGAGAGCAGCAATCGCGACTACCACAAACAGCACGATCAGGAGGGTTCTCCAGACCCATAGGTTTCCGGTCATGGGAGTCCAGATTAGGTATAGATCTATTTTTATATTTCGATCGATTTAGAAACTAAAACGAAGACTAACCGACCGTAAAACCCTGTAACAGGGCAACACCACACACTCTACACAGGCGTCCCGCCAAATCCGGTCTCCGGCAGTACGACTACTGCATCGTGCCCCTTAATTTTATGAATTTTGATGCGTAGGAGCGCATCAGCCACTTCCGATTGATCGCACTCCGGGGGCACGGCTTTCCCCGGCTATACGCCTGAGCACTGCCCCCGCCCCTCGTGGGCGGGGGAGGAGCGCTGAAGGCGCGGGTGGGGTGGGGGCTACACAGCTCGCTACGGGATGGATTTTCATCACCACCGGGGCTGAGGATAAAGGATGTGATAGACGACAATATGATGATAAATTTAGGCGGCAATAACCACTACACAGGGACAACCTGAAGGGGGATAAGAAAGATCCGGGCAGCGCTTGCTGCAATCACATGGTGCAATGCGCAGGATCTGTTGCTCGGCCCTGGAGCAGAACCTATTAAAACTGTCGAAAGAACGTCGATGACCCGCACCCCTCCGACCCCGGAGGGCGTTCCTGAAGAGAACAGGCAGGACCGTAATGCCTGCAGGAAAGAGGTAGCGATCAGATTGGCGCTTCACCAATCTTTTTGATCAGGCTCTCGATCACCGTATCGCGCATCCCTTCCACGAACTTGATGCTCCCGACAACAAGATGGCCGCCGCCGCTCACTCCGCCGCCGACGATCTCGCTATGGAGTTCGCGCACCATCTGCGGGATGTTCATCATGACACCGCGGGAACGCAGAACGGCAAAGTCCGGGCCGAACCCGAGCGTGACGACCGGTTCTCCCGGGTGCTCCCTGACCAGCCGGTCATGCACCTCTCCGGAGGTCTTTCCGGGTGGCGGGAACGTGAACCGGTGGGCGAAGAGTTCCACGTCGAGCATGAAGAGGTGGGCACCATTTGCGAGCATCCGACTCTCGACGTGCGGCATGATGGCCTCGAGCTGCTCCTCGATCGCCCGGTTCGCCTCTTCGACCAGCAGGTTGACAAACCGTTCGTGCCGGTCGGGGTTGCCGGAGAGGTTCAGGATCTCCTTGACAATCTCTCTCCCGTCGCTGAACCGGAGCCAGAACTGCTCGTAGTCGAGCGCAAGCGCTATGTTGCGACAGTCGTCCTCCGTGTACTCGGGCGCGGCGACGGCAATGTAACGCGCACGTTCCGGTGCCTCGCTCCGGTCGCCGAGCCCTGCAATCGCCGGCAGGTGCCGGATCTGATCTTCGACCGAGGGATTGACCATGCGGGCGACCTCCGTGCCGAGCATCCCGGCCGTGACACCGTAATCGCCGCCCACATGGTAGGGGTTGACGTGCCCGATCAGGTAATCGTCCACGATCTCGTCGGGGTGGTGGTGGTCGACGACCATCACCGGGAGATCGAAGATCCGGGTCACTCTCAGCGACGGCATATCCTCCTCGGTGGAACCGTTGTCCATCAGGAGGATCATCGGCATCTTCTGCCCGTAACGGATGTTGTCCTTGAGGGCGAAGTCGAGATCCCGTGTGATATCCTCGATCTCGTAGAACGGGGCCTTGGACGGCGAACGCTTGAAGAGGAAGTACTCGGCATCGAAATCACTGCCGGTCTCCCGGATCAGCGCAGTCACCGCCTGCTCGACGGCAACTGCAGCGCATATGCCGTCTGCATCCGCATGGTGCCGGAGGATGATCGGCCTTGCGGTCAGGACCGCCTTTCTGATCTCCTTCGCCACCTTCCGCATCTGCGGCTTTAAGGCCTGAAGAACATCGCTCTCGACCAGGAACGGGAGGTCGGCCGGTTCTGCCCGCTTATCGAGCGCAACATCGATCCGCTCCATGACCCGTGCAGCATCCTCCGTCTCCATGACCGCCATGGACGAGACCTCGATCTGGAGCTGGTTGTTGCGTTGCATCACCTCGCCCGTAAGACCGACGATGGCCCCGAGCTCAACCTCAGGGTAGGCGCGGACACCCGCCTCGATGAACGCAGCGGCATTTGCGGTACCCGACTCATCCACGATTGTGAAGATTGTCGGCCCCGATGTCTGCTTGATCTGGGCGATCTCGCCCTCAACCAGAACCGTCCTGCCGATCTTCTTCCCGATATCGGCAATAAGCACGGTCGTTGTCTTCCGCGTAACGTCCCGGGTCTGGTAGACTGTCGGCATGACCTCCTCAAGGTCGATGTTGCCGTTGCTCCGGATCTGGAGGACGTGAACGATGATCGGATCGCGTTCGGCATGCTGCACCTTCACGTTGCTCTTATGAACGAGCCCTTTGACCCGGTCGTTTAACTGGACAAAGATCCCGAACGGTGCAAAACCCTGCACCCGTCCGAGATACGTCTTTCCTTCCTCCACCTCATTGAGATCGCAGTTTGCTCCGAGGCGGTAAACAATGGTATCTTCCATATCTCCCATAGTAGTTCTCCGATTTATTCTTCAGGCTCATCGGCGACATGCCCGGCAAGTTCATACAACCGGCATTCACCGTCCCGCCTGCCTTTTGCTGTGATGATATCGCCGCTCTCCAACCTGACACTCTTTCCGGGGCGGTAGACCCACCGGTCGCCGCGCTTGATGGTGAGCACAACCATCCCGGTCACCGTCGCAAGCGACATCTCCTTGAGCGTCCTCCCCACAAGCGGTGATGATGCCAGTACGGACATCCGCGTGATGATCTCATCCGACTCGCGGACAATCTTCTTGAAGATCGGCGGGATCTCGATGTCGCGCAACAGGACGTCAACGATTGAGTGGGCTGAGTCGCTGATCGCCTGGGCGAACGACGACATATACAGAAGACCGCGGAGGTTTCGCACATCGTCGATCTTTCGTGCCGCTTCAAGGATCCAGAGATCCAGATCGTAGCGCATATCATCGAGCTTCGAGTCGAGGGCGACAACCTCGTGAGCCACCTCTTTGTTGTTGAAGAGAAGGGCGGTATACGCAAGCCCTACAGAGAGCTCCGAGAGGTTCTTCATCTCGATGATCAGCCCGACCGCCCGGTCGAGATCGTCGACCTCGCCCGCGACGGGAACCTCAACCCGGGGCCCCCCACCCGAACCTGCCATCTCCGCGAGGATATCTTCTCCCGCCTCAGGGCCGCGTGCGATCAGGATATCACCGCTCTCCACTCGCGTGGCCTTGTCGGGATCGTAGATCCAGCCCTTCCCGCGCCGGATGGCGATCACCTGCATACCCGTCGTGCTCTGGACTTTGAGGTCGCCGAGCGTCTGGTTGACGAGCTCGCTTCCCTGGCTGACGATGATGCGGGTGACGATCTCCTCGGCCTCAGGAAAGACACGCTTGAGTCTTGCAGGGAAGCGGATATCCTTTAAGATGAGTTTTGCTATGTCCGAGGCGGAGTTCGCAATCCGCTCCGCCGCTTCGGCCACCTGGAGCATACCGCTCATCGCCTCGGCTTCCTCGACCCTTCTGGCACTGAGGAAACTCTGGATCCGGGCCTGGTAGACAAGTTTGTTCATGCTCTCCTCGAGGTTGATCACCTCGAGCGCTATCTCCTTACTATCAAAGAGGATTGCTGAATATGAAAGATCGACCATCAGCTCGGAGATATCCTTCATCTCGATCAGGACATCTTTGAAGCTGATCGGCTGGTATTCATGTTCCATCATGGCCTGTTAACCATCGCTCTCTATTTTTTTACTACAACAGCAGGCCTATCACCATCACGAGCACGGTGGCACCGATCAGGTCGATCAGGCTTGTGATAACGGGGATCCCGAAGTTGTCGGGATCGAGGCCATATCGGAATGAAAGGCTTGCGGTGGCGTATGCCGCGCCGTTCACCAGTGTCATGACCACCAGACCCGCCACAAGGATGATGACGATCAGCATCCCGAAACCCGGGCTGTTCAAACCCATGAGCGCCGCCGCACCATGCGCGATGAGCGCCAGCAGTGGAAGCAATATCAACGTATAGAGATAGGAAATAATAAAATGATGCACAACGTCCCGCCCGGGAAGGAGGGAGGGGGTAAGTTCGCCGGTATGCATCCCGGTCGAGAGGCTCGACCCGAGGATGCCGCCTATTGAACCAAGGCCGCCCATGAAAGGCGGTATCAGGATAAGAAACACCGCGTACGTCACCAGACTGTCGAGATTGAGCGAGTAGGCCAGTCCGGCCAGTGTGCCGAGGACGCTGAGCGGGACGAGGAGCGCGAGGTTCTCCCGGACGATCGTCCCGATCCCCTTCGGCCGGTGCCAGGTGTAGAGGATGGTGACGACGGCGATGGCGATCACGACGGCCCCGAGCGCCAGGCGCCCCCAGGGGGGAAGCTGCATGATGAAGACCGCAGAGAGGACGAGGATCGGGAGCGTGACGACATCCCCGGATGTGGTGACGGTCGGTGCGCCGATCATGTCGAGGTCGAGGCCGTAGCGGTAACTCGCGAGCGCAATGACCACGGTGATCCCCATCACCAGGAGACCCGAGACGATCCCGCTCATGACCGAGATCAGTACGAGATCGGTGATGCCCACCGTCGGGAGGCCGGAGAGAGCGCTTGCCAGGTAGGCGAAGATGCCAAGAACGAATGCTATGAGGACGGTTATGATGAACGAGGCGCGGATGTTGTCGCCGAGGATAGTCCCCTCCTCGAAATCGATGGAGAACGCTCCAAGGTGCATCGACGATGAGAGGCGGGAGGCAAGGACGCCGGCGATATTGCCCCGCATATCGATGATCGACGGCAGGAGCACCATCAGACCGGGTATCAGCGCGAGAACGTCACGTGCGGAACCAAGGTAGATCCCCGCGATGCTCGCTGCCGCGGCACTGACGAGCAGGGCGCCGAGACCCGTAAGTATCAGGCGGTTCTGGCTGGATAGACCCTGCTCCATCACACTCATCACCCATCTCGATCAGTTCCTGTACGGGATCTCCAGAACCGTCAGATCGGCCGGAAGAATCACGTCTCCCTCATACTGTCGCTTTGCATCGCGTATATGGTTTGCTGTGCCCGAATAACGGGAACTTATGTGCATCAGGGCGAGCATACGGGCGCCCAGTGCCGTTGCAGCCTCCCCGGCCTCCCCGGCGGTCGAGTGCAGGACTTCCCGGGCGCGATCGCTCTCCTGATCATCGAAGGTGGCGTCGTGGATCAGGAGGTCGGCATCCCGGATCATTGCAGCGACATCGGGCAGGTTCTGAAGCGGTCGCGTATCTCCGGTGTAGACAACCTTCCGTCCGGGGCGCGACTCCCCCAGAACATCGGCAGGACGGATCGTGGTCTCGGCACCGTCGCGGGTGATGCGGACCTCTTCTCCGCGTTGCAACCGCCCGAAGAGCGGGCCCGGGGGGACGCCGAGCTCGATCGCCCGCTCGCGGTTGAACCTGCCCGGTCGTTCATCCTCCTCCAGAACATAGCCGAGCCCAGGGATGCCGTGGTGCGATGCAAACGCCCGGACGGTGTAGCCGTTGAAGGGTACGACCGAACCGTGCTCAAGGGTGTTGGCGGAGATGGAAAAACCCCGGTTGTGGCGACTGATCCTCTGCACGAGATCGACGAACTCGCCGACCCAGGGCGGGCCGTAGATCGGGAGCGGTTCGGTCCGCCCTGTGAACGCAAGCGTCTCGACGAGCCCGAAGACACCGAGAAAGTGGTCGGCATGCCAGTGGGTGATGAAGACGGCGTTCACGGTGAACCCGGTTCGGGCGCGCATCATCTGTTGCTGGGCTCCTTCCCCGCAGTCGAAGAGGAGGGTGTCGGAACCCCGCCGGATCAGGATTGTCGAGGGGTTCCTCTGCGGCGACGGGAGCGCTCCCGCTGTCCCGAGGAAGTGGATGTGGAGGGTCTCGCCGGCTATACGAACCACTTCCTGAATGCTGCGAGGCTCCGCCTGGCCTCTTCAAGCGACCTGCCCTCGATAACGGCAGGGCCGGAGTAGTCGCGGGCGATGATCCGCCCGACCTTCTCCCAGGGGATGATGCCATCGCCGAGGGCAAGGTGTTCATCAGACTGCCCGTGATTGTCGTGGATATGCAGGTGATCGACCTCCCCGATATGTGCAAGGAACGCATCCACAAGCCCGTTGGTGTTGGCATGCCCGACGTCCAGCGTGATCCCGATCCCCGCAATTCCTTCAGTGAGTCCGATGATCTCTTCAGGGTAACGGCAGAGGAAATCCTTGATGCTGATCATGTTCTCGACGCACACGAGGACGCCATGATCTTCGGCATACTTCCCGATCTCAACGAGCGCGGTCTTCTGCATCTCCCAGACCTTCTCGGGGACGAGCTTGCCCACCGGGGAGACAAAGCCGGGATGGATGGTCACCCGGTCGGTCAGGTCGGCCGCATGGCGGATGCAGCAACAGGTCTGGCGGATGGATTCACGCCAGATGGGGTAGTTCAGCGATGCGAGATTTAAGTCGCTGTAGGGCGCGTGCACGGTCACGAGAAGGCCGGTGCTCTCGAGGTTCTCCTGGATAGCAGCGAAGTTCTCGGGGTTGTCCAGGCGATACTTCCCGTCGGCGACGATCTCCCAGCCGGCATATCCGATCTCCTCAAGCCCATAGACCCAGTCACGTGATTCCCAGATCTTGGACGAGGCCGAGAAGTACGGTACGAGTGTCATCTTTGCATCCCTCCCAGCCGGATGAGCAGGGTTCTGACCTCTGCTCTGAATTCTTCAAGCGATCCTTCATTCATGACCCGAAAGTCTGCCTGTTCCAGTGCCCGGCCAAGCCCCCACCCGAGCTCCCGTTCATCGCGTACGTGGAGCTCGTCGGGTGTGAGCGAGTCGTCGGACCGGCCGCGGTTCGTGAGCCGCCGGTACCGGGTCTCAAACAACGAATCGATCCCGATGAGCGTGAAGTCGGGGAAGTGCCCTTTGAACGCTGCGACTTCGTAATCTCCCCTGATACCGTCCACGAGCACCACCGGGGCGCCCGTCGCCTCGATCACCGGGATGGTGATGCGCGCGATGGCATCCATGCCGAGATCCGTGCGCAACGTACCGGCGATCGCGCCGCAATTCGCATCGGTCAGGGGAAGCCCGGCCTCTCTCACCCGCTCCCGTATCGCATTCCCCATGACCACGACTGGAATCCCGAGGTCATGGGCGATCCCTGATGCCTCTCCCTTCCCGCTTGCCGGCATACCAACAATTCCAATGACCTTCATCAGGGTTCCTCCATTTCATTCAGAACAGCGGGCTGTGTCGGTATGTTACCGACAATGGAGCCCGGGTAGTGCAGGTTGCGGTTGTCGCCGCAACATCTCCGTAAATGTTCGTTCTCGACGATATTATGCTTAACGGCACCGGAAAGGGTCAGGGTTCCGGGTCGTAAGTGATCTCACCGTCCTCCCGGGTCCGTATACGAACCCTCCGGCCGAGCGGTGCTGCTGCCGCCTCGAGTTCCTGCCGGGTCAGGGGAACATAACCCGGGGCCACGCCCTGCTGGAGCACGAGGTCAAGTCCCCGGGTATCCCGGGCGATAGAAGGGAGATCGCTCTCACGGCCGCGAAAGAGAGTGACCACCACATCACAGACCAAAAGGCGGCCTTCAACCTTTGCCCGTTTACAGACGGCGAGCGACTGCTTCACGGCATCGGCGGCGGTGAGTTCCAGGAGGTCGTCGTAGTGCTCCCATGTCGTCTTGATGTCTAGCGAGATCATATCGAGAATGCCCCGATCAAGGAGATCCTCGATCACCCGGGGGAAGATGCCGTTCGTGTGCAGGCCGACGGAGAACCCCATCTTGCGGGCTGCAGCGGCAAGGTGGGCGAGCGCCGGCCCCTGCAGGGTCGGTTCGCCGCCGGAGAAGACCACGGCGCCTGCAACCGTGCGGGACTCCCGGATCATTGCGATGATCTCGTCGGCGTCGCGGAGGTCCTCGCCGTCCTGGATAGCGATGTTATGGCAGTAGAAACAACGCGCGGGGCATCCCCGGAGAAAGACGGTGCAGGCCGCCCGCCCCCGCCAGTCGACGGTGCTGAGGGGAACAAAACCCCCGAAATTGACGTACAAATGATCACCAGATGGTAAAGAGGTGCTTTGTTATATCTTGTAAGTCTTGGCTTTCCGGCTATGAAAAAAGATCTGAATAATATAAATTCAAGTTTACTTGATGAGAGAACAAGCCTGATTTAGCCCGGATCCTAAAAACAAGTCTTTATCAACTCTTTTCTGCAAATATAGGGTCATGAGTCTCATAGAGGATGCCCGGCGCGGTGTCGTCACCGAGGAGATGCGGATCGTCGCGGCTGCGGAGGGGGTTACCGAGGATTTCGTCCGACGCGGCGTGGCCGACGGCCACATCGTCATCCCGATCTCTCCCTACCGGAAGGTGAAGATCTGCGGTATCGGCGAAGGGCTTCGCACGAAGGTCAATGCAAGTATCGGAACGTCGTCGGATATCGTCGACGTCGATATGGAGATCGAGAAAGCCCGGCAGGCCGAGCTTGCCGGTGCCGATACACTGATGGAACTCTCCACCGGCGGTGATTTCCTGGATATCCGGCGGCGGGTCGTCGAGGCGACCACACTCTCGGTCGGGTCGGTTCCTCTCTACCAGGCGTTCATCGAGGCCGCCCGGAAGCACGGGGCGGTCGTCCACATGGAAGAGGACGACCTCTTCCGGATCACGGCGGAGCAGGCGAAACTCGGCACCAACTTCATGGCGATCCACACCGGGATCAACTACGAGACGATGAAGCGCCTGCAGAACCAGGGGCGACACGGCGGGCTCGTCTCCCGCGGGGGAGCGTTCATGACCGCGTGGATGCTCCACAACGAGAAGGAGAACCCGCTTTATTCCGAGTTCGATTACCTGGTCGAGATCCTGAAAGAGCACGAGGTCACGCTCTCGTTCGGCAACGGTATGCGGGCGGGCGCCGTCCACGATGCAACCGACCGTGCCCAGGTCCAGGAACTGCTCATCAACGCAGAACTCGCCGATAAGGCGCATGCAGAGGGCGTCCAGACGATCATCGAGGGGCCGGGGCATATCCCGATCGATGAGATCCAGACGAACGTCGTCCTGCAGAAGCGCGTCACGAACAGGAGGCCGTTCTACATGCTCGGGCCGCTCGTCACCGATATCGCGCCCGGCTACGACGACCGGGTGGCCGCCATCGGAGCCGCGCTCTCTTCCTCCTACGGCGCAGACTTCATCTGCTATGTGACGCCGGCGGAGCACCTGGCGCTCCCAACCCCCGAGGAGGTCTACGAGGGGGTTATGAGTTCAAGGATCGCCGCCCACGTCGGGGATATGATCAAGCTCAAGAAACGCGACGCCGACCTCGAAATGGGCCACGCCCGCCGCGACCTCGACTGGGAACGGCAGTTTGCGGTCGCAATGAACCCCGAGCGCGCCCGAAAGATCCGGGACGAGCGGATGCCGGCCGACGCCGATGCCTGCACGATGTGCGGGGATTACTGTGCACTGAAGATTGTCGGGCGGCATTTTAACTTCTGATGAAGAGGGACGTCTCCCCTCTCCCCATCTTTTGTAGGGCTCTATCGATAGCCCGTGCTTCGGTTTCTGTCTCCTCTGTCCTGCCTCTACCAGTCCGAGATACCTGTAACCCCCACCCCGCCCGGCCTTCGGCCTCCTCCCCCGTCCCTTAGGGGCGGGGGCAGTCATGGCGATACTCAGTGGGCAGCCGTGCCCGGTTTTTCTCCAGAATTTTCCCATATACTGGGCCGTAGTGGATATCGTCATGGGGAGAAGGACGACGAGGAGGGGCCCCGCCTCTATCGCGCACGGCTCTCCCGGTAGCCCCCCATGCCCGGCCACATCATAAAACCACACCATTATCCTCACTCCCGCCCACACTCCCATACGAGGATAACCGATGAAACCCGAGAACGAAAGACTCATTGACGACTTTCTCGCTCACGCAGACGATCTCAGCGACGATATCGTGGCGGACGTAGAGGAGATGCTCGGCATCGTGCCGTTCATCTTCCCGATCCTCCGGAGCCGCCCGGACGCCTTCGCACTCTCTACCCTCGCGGATTACCGGACCTCCCGACCGGACTCGCTCGATCCAAAGACCGCGGAGCTGATCGCCGTCGCAGCCGCTGCGAGTGCCGGGGCGGACAGCTGCCTGAAGGTGCATATCGGGGCTGCGCTGAAAGAGGGCGCATCCCGTGACGAGATCCTCGATGTCCTCCTCATCGCTGCGATGATCGGAAAGACCCGCGTCCTCGCTTCAGCACTTCGCCGGTACAGGGAGGTCTGCGGCGACGGGCGGGGAGCAAGCGAGTAGACGAACTTCTGTCCACGGGAACACGTATGTTTTATGGCCTGATCAGGCCAAACTCATCCATAATGAGCCGGACAAAGGCAACCCTTCGCCTGCGGGCAAAGGAGGCACGGGCGCTCCTCTCCCCTGAGGAGATCGCTATATACAGTGCAGGCATCGAGCGGCGGCTCCTCGCCCTCCTCAACGGGTTTACAACCGTCATGGTCTATGTCTCGAAGATGCCGGAGGTCGAGACGAACCGCCTGATCGCAACCCTGAACCGTCGGGGTGTGCAGGTCGTCGTGCCCATCATCGAGCGGGAGACCTGCAGCCTTCGCCTCTCCTATCTCCCGGACCCTTCAGTCCTCGTCCCGAGCACGTTCAACGTCCCCGAACCGATCGGGCATGAACTCCCTGCCCGTCCGGCGGATATCGAGGCCGTCATCATACCGATGCTCGCCTTCGATCTCGAAGGAAACCGGCTCGGCTACGGCGCAGGCTACTATGATCGCTTCCTCTGCAGGTATCCCCACCCGAAGAGGATCGGTATTGCATTCTCCTGCCAGCAGATAGAACACATTCCCGTCGACGAAAACGACGTGAAGGTGGATTGCGTCGTTACAGAAAGAGGGATAATCCAGCGTGGCGGATGACGGGGTATAGGAAAAATATATATAATAGTCGGCGCTAACCTATGGTAAACCCTCACAGGAGGAGATTGTTCACATGGCAAATACTGAATCCATTGAGGTTACCATCAAGGAGGCAGCGCACGAGGATGCCGGCCGGGGGATAGCCAGACTGAGCATCGACACCATGAAGGCTCTCGGTCTCGTCAGCGGCGACGTAATCGAGATCGAGGGGCGCCATAAGGCAGCAACGCTTGTCTGGCCCGGATTCCAACCGGACACCGGAAGGGCAATCCTGCGCATCGACGGCAATATCCGGAGCAACGTCGGGTCAGGGATCGATGATAAGGTCCGGATCACGAAGGCCGAGGCCGGGTATGCAAAGAAAGTAACCATCCAGCCGACTCAGCCGATACGCCTGGTGGGCGGCGAGCAGTACCTGAAGAGAGTCCTCCGGGGCAGACCGGTCACGGAAGGGCAGCCCATCAGGGTCAACCTCCTTGGAAACCCGCTCACGTTTGCGATCACAAAAGTAGCACCGAAGGGCATCGCCATCGTCACCGACAGCACCGAGATCGAGCTCAAGGAGACCCCGTACGAACCCAAAGAGGGACGGCGTGAGACGACGGCGGGGGATATTCACTACGAGGACATCGGCGGTCTCGACCGCGAACTGCAGCTCGTCCGGGAGATGATCGAACTCCCGCTCCGGCACCCCGAACTCTTCGAACGCCTGGGCGTCGAGCCACCGAAAGGCGTCCTGCTCTACGGTCCCCCGGGGACGGGCAAGACCCTGATCGCAAAAGCGGTGGCAAGCGAGGTGGATGCTCACTTCATCACGCTCTCGGGCCCTGAGATCATGAGCAAATACTACGGTGAGTCCGAGGAGCGCCTGCGGGAGGTCTTTGAGGAAGCACAGGAGAACGCACCCTCGATCGTCTTCATCGACGAGATCGACTCGATCGCGCCCAAGCGGGAAGAGGTGAAAGGCGAGGTCGAGCGCCGGATCGTCGCCCAACTCCTCGCCCTGATGGACGGGCTGAAGACCCGGGGCCAGGTCGTGGTGATCGCCGCAACGAACCTTCCCGATATGATCGACCCCGCTCTGCGGCGCGGTGGCCGGTTCGACCGCGAGATCGAGATCGGCATCCCCGACACCCGGGGGAGACAGCAGATCTTCCAGATCCACACGCGCGGCATGCCGCTCGCCGAGGATGTGAACCTCGAAGATTATGCCCGTTCTACGCACGGTTTCGTCGGCGCCGACATCGCGCTGCTCGCAAAAGAGGCGGCGATGCATGCCCTCCGCCGGATCATCCCCCAGATCAAGATCGAGGAGGAGATCCCCGCCGAGATCATCGATCAGCTCCGCGTGACGAACGAGGACTTCCTCGAAGCGCATAAACATGTTGAGCCGAGCGCGATGCGCGAGGTGCTCGTGGAGATCCCCGATGTCAAATGGGAGGATGTCGGCGGGCTTGATGATGTAAAGGCCGAACTTGCGGAGGCCGTTGAGTGGCCGCTCAAATATCCAGAGATATTCGCATCGCTCGATACCGAACCCCCCCGCGGGATCCTGCTCTTCGGCCCTCCCGGGACCGGGAAGACACTCCTTGCAAAAGCGGTCGCAAACGAGAGTGAGAGCAATTTCATCTCAATAAAAGGCCCCGAACTCCTCTCAAAATGGGTCGGAGAATCGGAACGCGGCGTTCGGCAGGTATTCCGGAAAGCAAGGCAAGCAGCACCGTCGATTATCTTTTTCGACGAGATTGATGCACTTATGCCCAAACGTGGATCTTATATAGGATCATCGCACGTAACTGAAAGTGTGGTGAGCCAGATCCTGACAGAACTCGACGGCCTCGAAGAGCTCAACAATGTCGTGGTTCTCGGCGCTACCAACCGCCCGGACATGCTGGACGATGCGCTGCTTCGCCCCGGCAGATTGGACCGGATCATCTACGTCCCGCCGCCCGACCGGGAAGGCAGGAAGAAGATCTTCGAAGTGTACCTGAGGAACAGGGAGCTCCTCGCAAACGATGTGGAGATCGAGGAACTGGTCGACAGAACCGAGGGCTACGTCGGCGCCGATGTCGAGGCGCTGGTCCGCGAGGCAAAGACTTCCGCCATGCGCGAGTTCATCGCTGCGATGGGTGGGAAGACCGAAGAGGAGCGGCGTCAGGCGATCGGCAACGTGAGGATCACGAAGAAACACTTCGAGGATGCCCTCACCCGTGTGAGAGGCACACTCGATCTCGACCGGCTGGAGGAGAACGAACGCCATTCCTGGCAGATCCTCTACAACCAGGAACAGCGGTCGGCACTCGAGGATGCCATATCGACGGTCAACCGTGCCCGAATGCGGGAGGCCGGAAAGGCCGAGCAGGAAGTCAACGATCTCGCGCAGGCCCTCAAGGATGAGGTCTACCGGAGGAAGAAAGACTTCAGCGAGATCAAACGCCTCACAAAGGAGTTGAAGGCCAGAATGGAACGGCCGTTGCCCCAGACGGGCGTGGCGTTCTGATGGGGGCCTCGAGCCCCCTCCAACAGATAGAATCAACGTGATGCACATGAGTGACAGTCCAGCAGACATCTTCGAGCAACTCAACGAACTGATGAAACGTCTCATGGAGCAGGGGCTCAAAAAACAGGGAGACCAGAACAGACCGTTTGCATACGGATTCAAGATCATCCTTCACGATGCCGGAAAGCCCGAGAGCACGGCAACGGAGGCGATCCCGGGAACAGAGCCGGAAGATCTCTCCACCGAAGGAAGCATCGAGCCGATAGCAGAGATGTATACGACCGATGATGATGTGACGGTGGCGATCGATCTCCCCGGTGTCGAGAAGGAGAATATCCTCCTGTCACTCATCAACGGGACGCTGACGATCGTCGCCGGCGGCAATCAGCTGACTTCGGTGGAGATGCCGGTCGTGGATGCCGATTCCATGCAATCGAACTACAAACATGGTGTCCTGGAGGTTAAATTCTCCCGGGGCAAGTCGATCAGGATCGACTGAAAAGGTGGACGTCTGCCGGCCCGGCTCCCCGGCGATACCACAATATTTTCAGCCGACAGCGCTATCGGCCCGCAACCGGGGCAGCCGATTACCTTTTTTTCACAGAGGTGTGTCCGGCTCTGTCCCTTGATGCCTGCTCCTTCAAGCACATCGTGGCGGCACAAGGGCCGTGACGTGCAGGCCTCAGGAGCACCACCCTGTAAACACCTCCACCCTCTATAGTCAGCCCGGGAAAAGGATGTAATAGGTAAACTGCAGCATAATCGCACCGGTATCGTCACAGGGCGCACATACCCCACAAGATCACCGGGAGGAGATAGCTCGAAGGGAGGTTGCCGTAGCCAACCTTTTTTCAAGGCAACAACATCTACATATATAGTAATACCTATCTACTAATCGTAAGGGCTATGCCCATCCAGGTAGTGGTGATCAAATGGTTAAAACGACCGTATCCGTAATTAAAGCAGATATAGGCAGTTTCCCGGGGCACTCACGGACCCACCCGAAGATCCTTGAGGTGGCCGCCCGGAGACTCAAGGAGGCCGAAGGAGGCATCCTCATCGACTCGTATGTCACCCACTGCGGCGACGACCTCGAGCTGATCATGACGCACACCAGAGGCGAGAACAACGGGGAGATCCACAAGTTGGCGTGGGACATCTTCATGGAGTGCGCGGAACTCGCCAAAGAGATGAAACTCTACGGTGCCGGCCAGGACCTGCTCGGAGATGCGTTCAGCGGAAACGTCAGGGGTCTGGGGCCCGGTGTCGCCGAGATGGAGTTTGAAGAGCGGGGTTCCGACCCGATCCTGATCTTCATGGCCGATAAGACCGAGCCCGGGGCATGGAACTACTTCCTCTACAAGATCTTCGCCGACCCCTTCAACACGTCCGGTCTCGTCATCGATCCGTCGCTGCACGAAGGATTTACATTCGAGGTCCACGACGTCATCGAGAAGCGCAAGATCCTCTTCAACACCCCCGAGGAGTCCTACAGTCTCCTTGCCTACATCGGAGCGCCGAGCCGCTACGTCATCAAGTATGTCTGGAAGAGGGACGGAACGATCGGGGCATCCACCAGCACCGAGCGGCTGAACCTTATGGCCGGGCGGTATGTGGGGAAGGATGACCCGGTCATGATCGTCAGGGCACAGAGCGGGTTCCCGGCGGTGGGAGAGGTCATCGATCCTTTCAGGACACCCATCCTCGTTGCCGGCTGGATGCGGGGCTCACACCACGGGCCGTTCATGCCGGTCGGCGTCGCCGACGCAAACTGTACCGCTTTTGACGGGCCGCCCCGGGTCATCTGTCTCGGGTTCCAGGTCTGCAACGGGAAGCTGATCGGGCCTGCAGATATGTTCGACGACCCGGCGTTCGACCGCGTCCGCGACCGGTGCTGCGAGCTCTCCGACACCCTCAGGGC